>CAMDKT010000017.1 GCA_945900935.1 Candidatus Sulfopaludibacter sp. SbA3
AGCAGCGACACCTACGACACTATCGATTGGCTGGTGAAGAACCTTCCGAATAACAACGGCAAAGTGTGTACGTATGGCATTTCGTATCCAGGTTTTTATACCGCCGCGGGGATGATCGACGCCCATCCCGCGCATGTCTGCGCTTCGCCCCAAGCGCCGATTACGGACTGGTTTACCGGCGACGATTTTCATCGCAACGGCGCGCTGTATTTGCCTCATGCATTCAATTTTTTAGCCGGATTTGGCAAGCCGCGCCCGGAACCTGTTCCGCCGCCGAAGGATCAGCAGAAGTTTGATCACGGTACGCCGGATGGCTACAAATTTTTCCTTCAATTGGGGCCTTTATTTAACGCGAACGAAAAATACTTCAAGAACACCGTGTCGTTCTGGAACGACATGATGCGGCATGACACCTACGATGAGTTCTGGCAGTCGCGCAATTTGCGCCCGCATTTGAAAGCCATTAAACCGGCGGTGATGACGGTGGGCGGATGGTTCGACGCGGAGAACCTTTACGGCGCGTTACAGGTGTTTAATAATGTGGCCAAGCAGAGCGAATCGACGACAAACCTGCTGGTGATGGGACCGTGGCGTCACGGGCAGTGGGCGCGGGATGACGGCGACCATCTGGGCTACATCAAATTTGACGCCAAGACGAGCAAATACTACGGCAAGCAGATCGAGACGCCGTTTTTCGAGCACTACTTGAAAGGCAAGGGCGACGGCAAGTTCCCGAAAGCGCACGTGTTCGAAACGGGCACGAATCAGTGGCGCAAATTTGAATCGTGGCCGCCGCCGGCAGCAAAGGCGCGGAGCCTGTACTTGACTGCCAACGGGAAGCTTTCCTGGCAAGCCCCGGCGGAGACCGCGGCGGCCGATGAGTTCACTAGCGACCCGGCAAAACCGGTGCCGGTTGTGAGCGATATCGCCATTGCCATGACGCGCGAACACATGCTGGACGATCAGCGCTTTGCCGCTTCGCGCCCCGATGTGCTGGTCTATGAATCCGATGTGTTGGAGGAAGACGTAACGATCGCCGGACCCGTTCTGAACTCGCTTTTTGTGTCCACCACCGGTACCGACGCGGATTGGATCGTCAAGTTGATCGACGTTTTGCCCGACAGCATTCCGGCGCCGGAAATTGTTCCCAACAAGTCAGTGGATCGCCGTCCGCCATTGGCCGGATTTCAAATGCTCGTTCGCGGAGAGGTTTTCCGTGGCAAATTTCGCAATAGTTTTTCCAAGCCGGAGCCGTTCACCCCTGGGCAAATCACGAAAGTGGACTACGGCATGAACGATATTTTCCATACGTTCCGCCGCGGCCATCGCATCATGATTCAAGTGCAGAGCACTTGGTTTCCGCTGGTGGATCGCAATCCGCAGAAGTTCATGAACATCAACGAGGCGCGTGAGACGGATTTCCAAAAAGCCGTTCACCGCGTGTTCCGGCAGCGGGACGCGGCGTCGAAACTTACCGTGCAAGTGCTGCCCTAATCAACCGCTCCGGTCCCGAACCAAAGGCGGCCTTTTCGCCGGACGGTCTCGCCCGGCGCGCAGTCCGGGAACTTGGGGTCGGAGTGCATACAGGGGCAGCGCTCGTTGCCCCAAACGCGCTGGCAGTCCTCCCATTCGGTGGCGATCCAGCGCTGATTATCGACGGAGCGCACGACTGCCCGCGGCGTAGCGAGCGTCTTGTTGGCGTTCGTCTGCGCCGCAAATGCCGGCGCGCCTTTGAACATTACGCAGACCTGCGCGCGCATGTTTTTCAGCGGCTCTTCCGAACCGTTGCGAATCCAGCATTCCATGTAGACCACCTGCCCATTCAGCCGGATCGACGCGCCGATTGTCACCTTGTCCGGCAGCGCCCACTCCGATGACAAGGAGCCGTCAGTGTTCCGCAGCCAGTCGCGATTGGAGATCGGGATATTTTTCTCATCCCATTTCGTCGGAATGTGCGTGTGCCCAAGAAACTCGATTTTCCCATTGGCCATGATGGCCTCCGGGATGTCCACGACGATATAGCCGGCGCCCGCCCATGGCAAAAACACCGACGCCTTTGTGCCGCGCATCGGGCTCACCGCGCCCTCCAGAAATCCAATCCGCATGTGGCGGCCGCCGGGGTAGGGAAGCAGTTTCGGACCAACGACGCGCTCGGGTTCCGCCTGTGTTTCCGGCATGGCGGTGACGCGCGAAGCCTCGGACGCGGAATAGCCGTGTTGACGCATCACGCCACGCCAATATGGCAGTTCCTGCTGCGTCGCCTCCACTTCCAGCGGCAACGGCAACTTGCCCTCCTTCGGTTTATAACGGGCCTTCAGCATCCGGTCTTCAGGCACCGGGCCCAGATACTCGCCGACGTCTTTCAACGCCAACGTCCGGAATCCCGCGGATTTCAAATGCTCCATGTAGCGTTGGAACGCATCGGCAGGAGTGTGAACCCACGGATGAATGACATCGGGAACGCCGTGGAACTGCAGGACCACCATTTGCCCGGCGCGCGCGTTGGCGATCACTTTTTCGAAGTGCTCAAACGTCCAATCGGGATACGCATCGCCGGTGGTGGGAATCAGCAGCGGGTGGTGTTTAAGAGGGTCAAACGCGGGGCCAAGAACCATCCGGCCATACTCCACTTCGGGCTGCCCGCCGCGCCGCGCGTACTGGATTCCGTGCTCGCGCAAAACCTCCACGGCTTCCGGCCCGAACGAATTTCCGGACCACGCGAAGCTCACCGGCTTCGGCACCTTCACACGGCCAAGTTCATAATCGACCAACGCCAATTCACCGGCCAGCCGCGACGCCGCGCGAGGCGTTGAAAAATCTCCATGTGTCCAGGAATGATTACCTATTTCGAACCCCATCCCGTGCAATTCGGCCACATCTTGCCAGGAGAGGAAATGCTTTGTGTCCTCCATCCATCGATGCGTAATGAAAAACGTCGCGTTGAAGCCCAGCTTTTTCAACAACGGGCCAACGATCATCCGATGCGATTTCACTGCGTCGTCGAACGTCAGCACCACCGTCTTCTCCGGTATGGCGCGCGCCGCCGCCATCAGCAGTCCGAACTCGCGACGATTGATTGAACCCATGACCCAGAGTTTACACTCAGGCCACCTTGGCTTCCAACTCCGCCCAACGCGCATAGAGCGCATCCACCCCGTGCTGCGCCGTGTCCATGCGGACCGTCGCGTCTTGTACCCTGGTGTGATCGCTGAATACAGCCGGGTCGTCCAGCGCTGATTTAGAGGCCGCCAACTCCTCCTCCGCGTCCATGATCTGCTGCTCCATGGCGTCCCACTCGCGCTGCTCCATGTAGGAGAGTTTTTTCTTAGCGACCGGCGTAGCGGCGACGGTTTCGACTGGCGCTTTCTTCGGCGCGGCGGGCGAACGGCGTTCGGCCCGCTGCTGCTCCCACTGCCTGTATTCGGCGAAAAGCCCCCACTGCCCGTCGCCCTCCAGCGCAATCACAGTCGTGGCGACGCGGTCCAACAAATACCGGTCGTGAGTCACCAACACCAGTGCGCCCGGGAAGTCCAGCAGGCTCTCCTCCAGGACTTCAAGCGTTGGGATATCGAGATCGTTCGTCGGCTCGTCGAGGAACAAAACGTCCGCGGGTTGCAACATGATATTGGCCAGCAACACACGCGCCCGCTCACCGCCGGAGAGTTGCCGCACCGGTTGGACCAACTGTTCGTTCGTGAACAGAAACCGGCGCGCCCAGCCCGCGACATGGATGGTCTGTCCGTTGAAAATCACCGAATCGCCATCCGGACACAGTGCCTGTTTCAACGTGGCATTCTCATCGGGCAACTGCCGGTTCTGATCGAGCGTTACCACGCGCAGCAGATCCGCGCGTTGCACCGTCCCCGCCTGCGGCTCCATCTTGCCTTCCAGAATTCTCAAAAGCGTCGACTTGCCAGACCCGTTGCCGCCAACCAATCCGAGCTTCGTCCCGGCGGAAAGAATCAGATTCAAATCGCTGAAAAGCGTTTCCCCGCCGGGCGCCGCGGCAAGACCCTCCACTTGAATCAGCCGCTTCGTCTTTCGGTCCGACGCATTCAGAGTAATCGACGCCGTTGACGTTTTATTTCGCGAGGCCACTTCGCTCAACTCGCCAATCAGCCGATGCGCCGAATCAATGCGCGCCTTCGATTTCGTGGTCCGCGCTTTCGGCCCGCGGCGTAGCCATTCCACTTCACGCTTCACTTTTGTTTGGAGCGAATCCTGCAGCTTCTGCTGGGCGAGAAGGAAGTTTCCCCGATGCTCCAGGAACTTGCTGTAGTTGCCCTCGGCCTGAAAGATGCCATCCGGATAAGCGGGGTTGATTTCCGCGGTGTGCGTGGCGACACCCTCCAGAAAGTAGCGGTCGTGGCTGATGATCAACGAGGCGAATTCGGCTTGTAGAAGGATCCGCTCCAGCCACAGAATTCCGTCGATATCCAGATGGTTCGTCGGCTCATCGAGCAGCACGGCGTGCGGATATCGCACCAGCGCGCAGACAATCGCCAACCGCTTGCGCCACCCGCCGGATAAAGTCGAGGCTTCGACGTCAAACTCGCGCAGCCCGGCGCGGCTCGCCTCCGTCTCGATGCGCACTTTTCGCTCGTCTCCGGTAAGCGGCAGATCGGCGAGCACGGCCTCCAAAACGGATCGAACCGTCTGTCCCGGTTCAAACACCGAATCCTGCGGAACGTAGGCCACAACCGCCTGTCTGCGCGCGGTGCGCACGCCGTCGTCCGGCTCGTCCGCCGCCGCCATGATGCGCATCAGCGTCGACTTCCCGCTGCCATTGGGGCCGATCAAACCAATCCGCTGCCCATCGTGCAGCGCCATCGTCAAATTCTCAAAAAGCGGTTTCGCGCCGTAGCGCTTGCTCACCGCGGAGCAACTTAATACAACTGCCATCGTTCTTACTAGTATCTCTTGACTGGAGGGGTTGGCGGTTTTCCGGGCTCCTACCGTTTCAGGGAAATCTCGAAGTGGACGCCTTCCACTTTTTGCAACGCGCCTTTACGGGCAATTGCGTCCGCATTCCGGGTTCTTGAAATCCGACCGTCGCGTTGACGAAGTCGCGCAGGACCGATTTGCCGGTCTCAAGGTCGCCGTTGATGATGCACTCGACGGACTCCCGAAGTAGCGCTTGACGGAAATCCGGGTCCCGTTGCGCCCGCGCCCGAATGGTTTCTTTGACGTCGTGGGTGCATTCCTGCGCCGCAAAAATGTCCTGTTCCTGTCGTTTCTTCGTGCCGCCGCCGATCAAGATCACGAGGTGGTCCCCATCCTTTCCGAAGTAGATGCGGTAGCCGGGTCCGAAGTCAATACGCCGCAACAAACGCCCTTGACCTTCGAGAAATTCCCCTGCTCCGGCCGCGCAAGCGCGATAGGCACTTTGGCTGCTGCAGACGCGTCGAGTCGCTCCAGCAACTCGGCGAAGCGTTTGTTTCCGTTTTCGCTGATGTAGCCGCGGAACTCGATCATACGTGGAAGATGGTAACAGGTTGGTTACTATACGCAGGCGATTGTTTTGGCTCATCGGATGCGTCCCGGCGTTCGCTGGTGTGGATTTTCGAAACGAGAAAATCACCCCACCGGGAAATCCGGCGAATCCGTCCGCGCGCTAGCCATTAATCCGGAAACGTAGTGCCTAACGTGGCCGACGGCGATACGCCCATTAACATGTTCGTAAATGGCACGCCACTCTCGCAGAGCCTGTTTCTAACCGTGCAGCGCTGATCGTGCGGGCTTGATTGAAGGGCATCCGCGCGCGGAGGAATTGAATGTGAATGCGCCTCACTCTGGTCGCCCGAACGCCCCAGAAATGAAATGTTCTTGTGGAAAACGCGAACGTTGCATTCACTGCTTCACTCGCGACCGATATAGTTAGTGTAGCGAATATGGCGTTTGTAGCGTCTATAGCGTTAGGCGGGGAAAGTAGGAGAGGTCATGAGCCGAGCGATAGAAAAAAACGAAGAATCAAGGCTTTCGATATCATCACAGGACCAACGGGAAATCCAAGGGCTATATGAAGCGCTTCGCCGAGGTAAGGCGCAACTGGTGAGCCCTGAAGGCAAGGGGCGTAGCCTGCCGGCTTCGGTCAACCAGTTCCTCACTGAGTTGCTAGCGCTGCTCAACCAGGGGAAGCCAATCCACATTATTCAGAACCAGGCAACGCTGACAACTGTCGATGCCGCGGCGCTCATCGGAGTTTCGAGACAGTTTTTGGTTAATTTGCTCGAGCGCGATGAGATTCCGTACCATCTTGTCGGAACCCATCGGCGCATATATGCCAGCGATTTGTTCGGTTACAAGGCGAGGCGGGATTCGGCGCGGAAAAACGCCCTAAGAGCACTCGTCAAATCCGAAGCCGCGGAAGGCTTGTACACGCGGCATGCGGAAGGTGTTTAATCGCCTCGTTGTCGTCCTTGACACAAATGTCTTGGCCCCTATGCCAGTCGCCGACACGCTATTGCGGTTGGCGGAAGAGTCGGCCTTCTATCTGCCCCGTTGGTCCGAAGAAATCCTCCTGGAACTTGAAAGGACCTTGCGAAAGTGGAATTACTCTCAGTTCCAGGTGGATCGCAGGCTGAGGGTAATGCGCGAACATTTTCCAGAGGCGATCATCACGGGTTATGAGGGATTGGCGAATTCACTCGACGTTGATGAAAAAGATCGACACGTGCTGGCTTGCGCGATTCGGGCAGGCGCTCACGCCATAGTGTCCGACAACCGGAAAGATTTTCCTAAACACACTATGGATCAACTTGGAATCGAGTGCCTTTCCGCGGCGGAGTTTCTCAAACAGCAATATCATCTGAATCCCGATCTTTTCATCCAGATCCTTAACAGTCAGCGAATCGAAGTGGGGATGAGCATGGCGGAACTGTTCCAGCGCTTGCCGAAGGGACTCGAGGAGTTCATTCGTTTTTAGCGTCTGGGTGAACCGGTATGGTTATCTGCGAAACGAGAAATCACCCCACCGGGAAATCCGGCGAATCCGTCCGCGCGTTAGCCATTAATCCGGAAAGCCGCCGCACGGTCTCCGGACTGGCGGCGGCAAGATCCTTCGACTCGCCGATATCGTCCTTCAAATTGAAGAGCATCGTCTTCCCCTTGGATTTGATGAGTTTCCAATCGCCGGCGCGAATCGCCTGAGAGAAGCCGCCTTCGTGAAACTCCCAGTAGAGATAGTCGTGCGCTTTGGCGGGTTGACCGAGAAGCGCGGGATACATGCTGATGCCGTCGATCCCGCTTGGAGCTGAAACGCCGATGGCTTCGGCGAGTGTCGGCATCATGTCCCAAAAAGCGAAGGGATGATTGTTAACGCGGCCGGCGGGGACTTTCCCCGGCCAGCGGGCGAGGAATGGCACGCGGATGCCGCCGTCGGTTAAGTCTCGCTTAGTTCCGCGAAGCGGGCCGCTGGAGTGAAAAAAGGCGGGATCGTGCCCACCCTCTTTGTGCGGCCCGTTGTCACTGGAAAAAAGCACAAGAGTGTTTTCTTCGAGACCTAACCCCTTTAACTTCTCAAAAATACGCCCAATATCACGGTCCAGGCGCGTCACGGTCGCCGCGAATTTGCGTTCGAGCTTGGGCCATGGCTTGCCCGAATACGGCGCGTCTTCCGGAACTTCAATGCCGTCCCCGGTATCGCGGCCGAGTTCGTTGTTGGCATGAGGAATGATGCTGGCGAAGTAAAGCAGGAACGGCTTGTCTTTGTTCTTGTCGAGGAATTGCAGCGCGCGATCAAGAAATAGATCCGGGGCATAACCCTTCTTCGCGACGCCCCAATTACCGCGGACGAGTTCTTCGTGATCGCCATCGAGGAGATGTTCCGGATAGTACGTATGCGCGTGCAGTTGCGTGAAGAATCCGTACCATTCATCCCAGCCTTTCTTCGTGGGATAGCCTGCGTAGCCCAAGCCGCCAATCCCCCACTTTCCGATGATCCCCGTTGTATACCCGGCCTTCTTGAACATCTCAGAAATGGTAAAATCTTCCGCGCGAAGCAGTTCTTCATTTCGACGGTTGCCGCGAATACGGGCATGGCCGGTGTGGAAGCCGGTCATCAACGCGCAGCGGGACGGCGCGCAAACAGTACAGCCCGCATAGGCGTCAGTGAAGCGCGTGCCCTCAGCCGCCATGCGATCCAGATGGGGCGTCTGGATTTCCTTTTGCCCGTAACAGCCCACGTCGCCGTAGCCAAGATCATCGGCGAGGATGAAAACCACATTCGGCGCGCGGCGCTGCGCGAGCAGCGGGGCGGCCATGGTTGAAAGAAACGCGCGTCTACTGACCATGATGGCTAATGTACACTAGCTTCCATGCTCGATACGAGTATCCTCGCCGTCTACTTCATTCTGGTCTTCGCGATTGGCTTTTATTACTCGCGCCGCGAACGCACCTCTTCGAACTATTTTCTCGCTGGGCGTGATGTTGGCTGGTTCGCCGTCGGCACTTCGCTTTTCGCGACGAACATCAGCAGTGAGCACTTCATCGGCCTCGCGGGTTCGGGCGCGTCCACGGGGCTTGCCGTCGGCTGTTACGAATGGTCGGCCAGTTTTTGCTTGCTGCTGCTGGGCTGGCTGTTCGTCCCCTATTACTTGAAGAGCGGTGTCTTCACGATGCCGGAATTTCTGGAGAAACGGTTCTCCCCGGCGTGCCGTTGGTATCTGACCGGCATCTCCATCGTGGCCTACATTTTCACGAAAATCAGCGTCTCGTTGTTCGCCGGCGGCATTCTGATTCGCGAGATTGTCGGCTGGGACTACATGACTTCGGCGATTCTCCTGGTCGTCGCAACCGGAATCTATACGGTCACCGGCGGCTTGGCCGCGGTCATTTACACCGACGTATTTCAGGCCATTTTGCTGATCGCGGGCGCGGTGGTCATTACCGTGATCGGGCTCGATCAAGCCGGCGGCTTCGAAGGCCTGCGAGCCACCCTTCCGCCAGACTTTTTCCATATGATCAAGCCAGCCAGCGACGGCGTTTATCCTTGGCCGGGAACAATCTTCGGCACACTGATTCTCGGCACATGGTACTGGTGTACGGACCAGGTTATCGTTCAAAAAACGCTCGCGGCGGCGAACGTCTCCCAGGCGCGCAAGGGCGCATTCTTCTGCGCCGCGCTGAAGATCCTGCCGGTCTTCATTCTGATCCTCCCCGGCCTGATCGCGAAGTCGATCTATCCTGCCGAAGTCACCGGCGACAATGCGTATCCGCTGCTCGTCATGCGCCTCATGCCGCCCGGTTTGAAGGGTCTCATGGTCGCCGCCTTGCTGGCCGCGTTGATGTCGTCATTGAGTTCCGTTTTCAATTCCTGCTCAACGCTCATCACGATGGATGTGTATAAAAAACTGCGCCCGCAGGCATCCGAACGCCAACTGGTGAACGTCGGGCGGTGGTCGACGATTGGCATCGTTGTCATCAGCATTTTTTGGATTCCGTTTATCAAAAATCTAAACACCGAGGTGTATCAGTATTTGCAAAGCGTCCAAGCGTACATTGGCGCGCCGATTACGGCCACGTTCGTAACGGGCATTCTCTGGCGCGGCGCGACCGCCCGGGCCGCCATTGTCACATTGATCACCGGCGGCTGCATTGGCGCGGCGCGGTTCATCATGGACGTGTTGCGCAACGCGTTCAAGATGGATCTTGGCGTGCTCAATCCGGTTGTCGATTTCAGCTTCCTGAACTTCAGCGTGATCGTTTTCTTCTTCTGCATCCTGCTGATGGTGGGCGTTTCCAAGATCACCACCGCGGAGGCGCAGGAGAAGATCGAAGGGCTGACGCTTTCCTGGGGCCACGCATTGGGGTCCCGGTCAGAGGTGATATTGTCCTCTGTCCTGGCGATTTGCGTCGCGGGTCTCTGGTTCCATTTCCGATAATTTCGATATACTGGCAAACCAGTATGAGCAATTTCTCACGCCGCAACTGGATCGCCGGGGCCGCCGCCGCCGGCACGGGGCTATTTCAAGTCGAAGAGGCCCACGCCGCGCAAATCAACCGCAACGCGCCGATCTCGCCCAAGGACAAAATCAAGATCACCAGGCTCGAAACGATCCTGGTAAAACCTCGCTGGCTGTTCTTGAAAATCCACACCGACGCCGGCATCGTCGGGCTCGGCGAGCCGGTCACCGAGGGCCGCGCCCTTACTTGCGCGATGGCTATCAAGGAAGTGGAGCCATACCTGATCGGCAAGGATCCACGCGCCGTTGTGCATCACTGGCAGGCGATTTACCGCCATGCTTTTTATCGCGGCGGCCCGATTCTCACCAGTGCGTTGAGCGGCATCGACCAGGCGTTGTGGGACATCAAGGGCAAGGCCTTCGGTGTGCCGATTTATGAATTATTCGGCGGTCCAACGCGCAACAAAATTCGCGTCTATGCGCACGCGCAGCGCACCGGTTCGATGGAGCAGGGCCTGCGCGATGCCATGGCCAAGGGCTTCACCGCCTTCAAGACCGGGCCCGCCAAGCGCCGGCCGGCTCGCTATGTGGAAACGCCGTCTGAAGTGAAATACGCGGCGGAGCGGTTTGCCGAGATGAGGCGAATTGTCGGTGACAATGTTGACATCGGCATCGATTTCCACGGCGCCATCAGCCCGGCCCACGCGAAGATGCTCATCAAGGCGCTGGAGCCCTACAACCCGATGTTTATTGAGGAGCCGTGCCAGGCGCAGAATCACGACGTGATGGCGGAGATCGCCCGCGGCACGCATCTGCCCATCGCCACCGGTGAGCGCGTGTACACCAAATGGGGCTTCCGCGAAGTGCTGGAAAAGAGGGCGGCGACGATCTTGCAGCCGGACTTGTGTCACGCCGGCGGCATCACCGAAGTGCGGCTGATCGCGGGCATGGCCGAGGCGTATTACGCGACGATTGCGCCGCACAATCCGCTCGGACCCATCTCGCTCGCGGCGGGCATGCAAATGGCCGCATCGATACCGAACTTCCTGATTCAGGAGCAGGTGTCGCTGGGCGAAGGTTATGTGAAGAAGCCATTCACGGTGAAGGAAGGGTACTTGGATCTGCCCACGGGGCCGGGCCTTGGCGTGGAGTTGGACGACAATCTGATGGCCGACAAGATCGGGCATGATTGGCGCAATCAGGAATCGTATGACGACGAGGACGGCAGCGTGGTGGACTGGTAGTTGAACTAGACTAATTCTAGATGGCCCAACCCCTGCTTCCAGATTTTCTCATTGAGGGCTACCGCGGTCTGCGGCGGCTTGAGTTGAAGAAACTTGGCAATGTGAATTTGCTCGTTGGCGAGAACAGCGTCGGGAAGACGTCGGTTCTGGAGGCGGTGCGGCTGTATTCGTCGCAGGCGGCGATAGCCGATTTGGCGGATCTGCTCCGTGATCGGGAGGAGGCGTCAGATCCTGACAACTGGCGTAATTTCGAGTCGCTTTTCTTGAACCGTTCGGGAAGCGCGCCGATCCAGATCGGCCCCCGGGAGTCCTTGCTGCGAATCAGCATTCAGCAAACGGTTCAGGCAGTGAAGGACGGCATCCTGTACTACAAGTTCGTTGACGGCGACACCGGCGAACTCGCGGCCCGCTTCCCGACACTGACCGTTGAGCAGGCGGGCCATCGGATTCGATACGCCCCACAGGAAAGTGGACGCCCTGGAGGATTCCATTCCCAATACATTGACCTTCCAGAAAAACAGTCAAATCCTCCCTACACTTTTGTCGCGGCCAAAGGGCTCGACGACGCTGCATTCGCGAAGTTGTGGGACCGAATTGTTCTAACCGAGTATGAGGAGAAGTTAAACGAATCTCTTGCCCAGATCATCGCAAATATCAAACGCGTATCCTTAGTCCAGAATGGCGGCGGCAGCCGGCGGGCAATGGCGAAATTGAGCAGTGCGGATCGCCCGGTTCCGCTGCGGACGCTCGGCGACGGGATATTCAGGTATATCGGAATCGCGCTGGCGTTGGCCAATTCGAAAAACGGCTTTCTTCTTGTTGACGAATTCGAGAACGGACTCCATTACAAAACCCAGGAAGCGCTCTGGAAGTTCGTTATCCAAATGGCGCGCGAGCTCAATGTACAGGTCTTCGCCACCACCCACGACCGCGACTGTATCGGCGCTTTCGGACGGGCCGCGGAAGAAGATCAAGATTCCTTTGGAGTCTTGACGAAGCTCGAACGAGTCGGGGAGGATGTCGTTGCCAAGCAACTATACGAAGACGATATCGTCGACGCTTCGCAGAATCTGGTGGAGATCCGATAGTGAGCGTTCTTCTCCTCGTGGAAGGCCCGGCCGATTCCCACACGATAGCGAACTTGATCAAGCGGAGTGGTGTCGGGACCTATCGCCGGTTTGATGAAAACAACAAAGCGCCAGTGGACTTCGTGATCAAAGACATGGGAGGATATCCCCAGCTTCGAAAGTCACTCGCATCCGAGCTCCTGTCCACCGAATTCGGCAGCTACGGTCTCGTCGTCGATGCCGACTCCGACGTGGCCAAGCGATGGTTAAGCGTCACTGACCGTTTGCGCGAACTTCAGTCTCGTCTGGCTTTCACGCTGCAAGAAGTGCCGCGGGAACCAAATCCGTCCGGCACAATTCTCCGAACCGGCACGCCTCTTACAATCGGCATCTGGCTCTGGCCTGACAATATTGCGGCAGGTGACATGGAGTCGTTCGCAGGCAAGCTGGTCCCGCCGGATGACCTCCTGTGGCCGCACGCCGACGAGGCGATTCGAACGCTGCCAGAAACCCGCTTCCTTGAAACGCACCGCACCAAGGCTCACATCCACACTTGGCTCGCTTGGCAAGACCCACCAGGTCAGCAACTCGGAGAGGCCATCCGAAGCTCGACGCTGCGTTCTGACACGCTCCTCGCCCAGACCCTCCTCGCCTGGCTAACTAAACTGAAAGAATCAACCCCATGACCAAATCCCAAATCCGCGCCGCTATCCTCGATATCGGCATCGTACCCATCATCCGCACCAACTCCGCTGATTCCGCCATCAAAGCCGTTGAAGCCGTCTATCGCGGCGGCATTCGCTCCGCTGAAATCACGATGACCGTCCCGGGCGCAATCAAAGCTCTCGAAAAACTCGCCGACGCCCTCGGCGACAAAATGGTCCTCGGCGCTGGCACCGTTCTCGATCCGGAAACGGCCCGTGCCTGTATCCTCGCCGGAGCCCAGTTCCTCGTCACGCCCGCGCTGCGAATCACCACCATCGAAGTCGCCCATCGCTACTCGAAGATCATCTGCCCCGGCGCCCTCACCCCCACCGAAGTCCTCACTGCTTGGGAAGCCGGAGCCGATTTCGTCAAGATCTTCCCCTGCTCCAACATGGGCGGCGCGAAGTACATCAAGGCCCTGAAAGGCCCGTTCCCGCAAATCGAAATGATTCCCACCGGCGGCGTCAATCTGGATACCGTGGCTGATTTCCTCAAAGCAGGCTCAGCGGCGGTCGCTGTCGGCAGCGAACTCATCGACGCGCAGACCATCAAAGACGGCAAATACGAAGTCTTCGAGGAACGCTCTCGCCAGTTCCTGGCCGTTGTTTCGAAGGCTCGCGCGGAATTGTCGCAATAGGCGGTAAACTGGAGTTCCCCCTATGGCTATCAGTCAAAATCTGCTGGAAATTCTCGTCTGCCCTCTTTGCAAGGCGTCGCTCGATCTGAAGTCCGACGGCAGCGGACTCAAATGCACGCAGTGCAAGCGGGTCTATCCGGTTCGCGACGACATCCCTGTGATGCTGGTCGACGAAGCCCGCGTTGAGGACTAGCTTTGCTCGAAAAACTGCCCAGCGGCGCGAAGGTACTCATCATACGCCTTCGCTCGCTGGGCGACTGCGTCCTCACCACGCCCGCAATTCATATCCTCAAACAGCACCGGCCTGACCTTCGCCTCGCCGTCATGGTGGAGGACCGCTTTGCCGCCATTTTCCGCGGCAATCCGGACATCAACGCCGTTCTCTCGCCCCACCCAGCCGCCGCCCTCGTTTGGAATCCAAAGCTCACCATTAACTTCCATGGCGGATCCCGCAGCATGTGGCTGACGCTCGCGTCAACGGCCCGCTACCGCGCCGGCTTCGGCCACTTCCGCAACCAGAACATCTACAATCTGCGCATCCCCCGCGCGCAGGAAATCCTGAACGAAGAACGCACCGTCCACACAGCCGAACACATGGCTTCCGCAATGTTTTGGCTCGGCGCTCAACGAATGGAAATTCCCCGCGCTCGGATCCACGTTCCCGTCGTCCGCGCGGATAGGCCGTACGCCGTCATTCATCCGCTCGCTTCCACGGAGAGCAAGTCCTGGCCAGCCCAACGATTTCTGGAAGTCGCGCGCTCGCTTCACCATCTGGAACCCGTCTTCGTGGGCGGCCCCGGCGATGACTTATCGCAATTCAGCGAATTCCGCACGCAGATTAACCACTCACTGAAAGACACGCTCATCCTCATCCAATCGGCGAGCCTTTTCATCGGCAACGATAGCGGTCCCGCGCACATCGCCGCCGCGTTCAATATTCCGCTCGTCGTTCTCTTCGGCGAATCGGACCCCGTCATCTGGGCCCCGTGGCGCGCCCACGCCCAAACACTCGTCGCCAAAGGCGTCATGGACCGAATCGCCACCGCCGATGTACTCACCGCCATTGAAGCGCTGGGAGTCGCCGCATGAAGGAACTCTTCCGCGTCTTCCGCTACGTCCGTCCGTACACGCCGTCGCTTCTAGCCAGCGTCGTGTTAATGGCCTTCGCCGGCGCCGCCCACGGACTCATCGCGTTGCTCATCAAGCCCATCTTCGATCGCGCGCTCAACCCCGCCTCCACCGAAACCGTCGTCAAACTCATCGACATCCCCTTCATTAACCGCACCCTCAACCTCAACGACATCGTCCCCGCGTTCATCCACGATGTCTGGATCATGACGGCCTCCGCCGTCCTCTTCGCCTTCTTCCTGCGCGGACTGGCCGACTACTTCGGCAACCTGCTCATCAACCGCGTCGGCCTCAACGCCGTCACCGACCTCCGCCAGCACATCTTCGATCGCGTGCTCCGTCAGGACGCGCAGTTCTTCGACACCAATTCCACAGGCCAATTGATGTCCTCCATCATGAGCGACATCGACAAAATCCAAGTGGCCACTTCGCACATCCTCGCCGATTGGCTCCGGCAAACCTTCATCGCCTTTGCACTGCTGATCGTCATCGTGCAAAACGACTGGAAACTGGCCCTGTTTTCCTTGACAGTCCTGCCCATCGTCATGCTGCCGACTGCCAAGCTCGGCCGTCGCATTCGCCGCTCGACGAGACGCGCGCAGGACGATACGGCCGAGCTCAACCAGATCCTGCAGGAGACCATCAGCGGCCATCAAGTCGTGAAATCCTTCGGCGCTGAGCACTTCGAATCCAACCGCTTCCGCGAGGCCGCGCTTCGCCTCCGCCGCAGCAATTTGAAGTACGTCGCCCAACAGGCCATCGGATCGCCGCTCATCGAATTCCTGGGCGCCATCACCATCGTGTGTTTGGTCACATACGCCCGCACGCAAATACAACAAGGCCAGATGAGCACGGGCGAATTCACCAGTTTCGTCATCGCGTTGTTGATGCTCTATGAGCCGGTGAAGCGCCTGGTCGGCATTCACAACATATTTCAACAAGCCCTCGGCGCTTCGCAAAAGGTTTTCGAATATCTCGACAGCGCCATCCAAATTGCCGAAAAGCCGGACGCGAAGGAACTGCGCCGCTTCGCGAATGCCATCACGTTCGAAGATGTTTCCTTCCGCTATCCGAACGCGCCCGAAGCCTTCGTGCTCGATAGCATAACGCTCGAAGTAAAGGCTGGGCAGATCGTCGCTCTCGTCGGACCCAGCGGCGCCGGCAAGTCAACCCTCGCCTCGCTCCTCCCGCGCTTTTACGACCCCGAAAAAGGCTCCGTCCGTATCGACGGCACCGACGTTCGCGACTTCCAGATCGCTTCGCTCAGAAACAAGATCAGCATCGTCGCCCAGGATACGTTCCTATTCAACACCACCCTCGCCGCCAACATCGGCTACGGCCGCCCCGAAGCCTCTGAAGCAGAAATCCGCGAAGCCGCCGCCAACGCCCTCGCGCTTGAGTTCATCGAGCAACTCCCCGATGGCTTCCAGACTATTATCGGTGAACGCGGAGCCAGACTCTCCGGCGGCCAGCGCCAGCGCATCGCCATCGCCCGCGCGCTGCTCGAAAACGCGCCCATCCTCATCCTCGACGAGGCCACTTCGCACTTGGACACCGAAAGCGAGTCGTTAGTCCAGAAGGCGCTTTCCAATCTCATCGAAGGACGCACCGTGATCGTTATCGCCCATCGCCTCTCCACCATCCGCCGCGCCGACAAAATCATCGTGCTCGACCGCGGCCGCATCGTCGAAACCGGCCGCCACGACGAGCTCGTCAACGCCGGCGGTATCTATCAGCGGCTCCACGAATTGCAATTCCTGGAAACGGGTAATTCATGACTAAAACAAACCACCTTGTTTCTCTCTCACCTTCGACTTCCGTTCCGCCTTTTTGAAAGTGGCGATGTTGTGGCGTGGGAACTCCAGCTTCTTTCCGGCCAGCAATTCAGCGATGGTAAGAATCTGAATTCGAGGAAACTTTTCGGCTGACTTGCCTTCCAGCTTCAACGCCGATTCGTAGAACCCGGCTGAGACTGCTTCTGTTCTCATAGGCCCGCTCGACTCTTCCAACGTGATGAAGCATCCAATTGCCGCTTTCTCTCGTTCCATCACACCCTTCAAGTCCCGGACATCACCAACTTTGACATGGCCGCTTTTCACTTGGACAACGATCTTTTTGGCCTGACCGCTCATGTCGTCAACGAAATGGATAATTCCGTCGATCCCGCTATCGGCGCCTTTTTTGCGTTTGTCTTGCGAGGGAAAGGCTTCCACCAATCCAGCCGCCCACCACTGGAACTGGTAGCGATCCTGAATGGCAAGGGCTTGCGCGGACTCCAAATCTTTGGGGTCACCCATCACTCCATAGGGTGCAAGTTCGGATTTGAAGTGATCGAAGAGCCTATGCCGGATCAGGGTTATCGCCAAATGAGTAATGTCAATGCCGATCCACTTTCGATGAAGTCGCTCGGCAACCGAAATCGAGGTCCCACAGCCGCAGAAAGGATCCAAAACTATGTCGCCTTCGTTTGAGCTAGCCTCGATGATTCGTTCTAACAACGCTTCCGGCTTCTGGGTGGGATAGCCGAGCCGTTCGTCGGCCTGTGCGCCTATTGGATTGATGTCAGACCATATATCCTGTATCGAAACTCCCGGCATCTCGTCCAGGTATCGTTTGTAGGCCGGAACAGAGCCGGGGCTAGTTTGAATTACGCGGCCTTGCGCGATTAATTCCTCCATCTTTACTTTGCTGTAGCGCCAGTACCGAGTGACGCCCATGACCTCATATGATGGGTTGCCCTTCGCCGCCCCGCCCGGCCCCGTAATGTCGCCGAGTCTATAACGACGTCCCGTGTCTGTTTCGACGTGACGATAAAACTGGTCGACATATTGCTGGTCATATCGGGTGTAACGTTGATTCCACGTATGTGTCTGCTCTAGTTTTGAATAGAAAAGCAGTACATCGTGAATACGGCCGTGCTGTTTACGTCCTTGCTTGCCATCGCTGTGGGCACTACTCCTCTTCCATACGATTTCGGTTTTGAAGTTCTCCACGCCAAAAACCGCATCCATCAACAGCTTCAAATAGTGGCTTGCGGTTGGGTCGCAATGAAGGTAAATGCTGCCCGTCGGCTTCAACGCCCGATGCAGTTCCCTTAACCGCGGCGCCATCATGACGAGGTACGCCATCATGTCGCTTTGGCCGATAATCACCCGAAACGCCTGGATAAACTCGGCTAACCGCCCGCCTTTTAAGACTGTCTCGTAGTACGCCTCCTCCGCCTCCGCCCCCCATTCCCAAGTGTCCTCAAACGCCGTGATCTGGGCGTGAGAGTGCTGTCCGCTCTTCTCCTTGAACAACACGTTGTAGTTGGCGTTGGAGTTGAACGGCGGGTCGAGGTATACGAGGTCTACCGACTCGTCAGCGACGTGCTCCCGGAGGATCCGCAGATTGTCGCCAAAGAAGAGTTTGTTTTTCCAGAGCATGTTGAGCGAACAACCAGTATCCTACGGATCGGTAGGATCCTTAGTTCATAATAGGAACTTACCATGGCCATTCGCAGCATGACCGGATACGCCCGCCTCCGCCGCTCGTCGCCGGATAGCGAGGTCGTTCTTAGCATCAAAGCCGTCAACCACCGCGGCCTCGACATCCATTTCCACTTGCCTCCGGATTTCGACCCCTACGAACATTCCATCCGCGCCGTGGTTCGCCGCCTAGTCTCTCGCGGACATTTGGAAATTCGCGCCTCTTACAAGCGCAATGCCGATGACGCCGAAGCGCAGCTCAACGTACCCATGCTCGACGCCTACGTCGCCGCCTGGCGACTTTCCGCGAAGCGCCACGGTATCACCGCCGAGCCCGATCTCTCCACCGCCCTCCGCCTGCCCGGGATGCTTGCCCCCGGCACCGACCGAGATCCCGAAGCCAGCATGGAAAAGTTCCTCTGCGAACTCACCGAAGACACCGTCAAGGAACTCAACATCTTCCGCGAACGCGAAGGCCACGACACCCTCGCCGTCCTCCTCAACCGCAACGCGCACATCCGCGCCGCCGTCGCCCGCGTCGGCGACATTCGCTCCCGCGCCATGCCCGCATTTCAGGCGCGCATGCGCGACCGGCTCGCCGACATTCTCAGCGGCACCCAACTCGATCCGCAGCGAATTGTCCAGGAAGCGGCCATCCTCGCCGACCGCAGCGACATCGGCGAAGAAATCGCCCGCCTCGATATCCACACCGGGGAGCTCGAAAAACTCCTGAACGCAGGCGGCGAGGTCGGCAAAAAGCTCGACTTCCTGCTCCAGGAAATGAACCGCGAAACCAACACGATGCTCTCCAAAACCAACGGGATCGGGGAGCAGGGACTGACCATCACCGAAACCGCGCTCGGCATTAAAGCCGACATCGAGAAAATTCGCGAGCAATCTCTCAATTTAGAATGAGCACTCTCTTCGTCATCTCCGGCCCTTCCGGCGCTGGAAAATCTGTACTGATTCGCCGCATCCTGGATGACGTGCCGTCCATTCGTTTCTCCGTCAGCAGCACCACGCGCGGACCGCGCCCCGGTGAAACGGAAGGAATCGACTACCATTTCATTTCCCGCGAACAGTTTCAAGCCGACATCGAAGCCGCCCGTTTTCTCGAACATGCCCAGTATTCGGGTAACTTGTACGGCACCAACCGCCATGAAATTGAGGAAGCCGAACGCCTGGGCCAGGATCTGCTCCTCGACATCGAAGTCCAGGGTGCGCGACAATTACAGGAGAAGGGTGTCGAAGCTGTTTACATCTTCGTGACCCCGCCGAGTTTCGCCGAACTGGAACGGCGCCTCCGCTCCCGCAATACTGAGGACGAGGCGGCTATTCAACGTCGGCTCCGACAGTCCGTGGAAGATGTTTCGCACGTACACCGGTATCAATTTGTGATCGTTAACGATAACCTGGAAGAAGACTACTCCCGATTACGTTCCATTTTCGTCGCTGAAAGGTCCCGCCTTTCTCGAATGGAACCCACTCTGGAACCGATCCTTGCTTCCTTTCAAAAGTAGAAAGACTCTATGCCCGACAACACCACTCGTAACGCGCACCACTCCATTCCCGACGATTCCGAATCGTCCACCTACCGCTACATCATTGTCGCGGCCAAGCGCGCGCGCCAGCTCCAGGCCGGCGCCCGTTCGTTCCTGCCCACGACCTCGCGCAAGCCCACCGTCACGGCACTCGAGGAAGTGCGCCGCGGACTCGTGCAGTACGAAGACCCCATCCGCGATGCCGCTTTGGCCGCTCGCAACACGGGTAAATAGGAGCGCCGTCATGAATGTCGTCTTGGGCGTAGGCGGCGGCATTGCCGCCTACAAGGCGGCTGAACTCGCCCGGCTGCTCATGCGCCAGGGCTTGCAGGTCAATACGGTTCTCACTCGCGCCGCCGGCGAGTTCATTACCCCGCTTACTTTCGCCGCCCTCACCGGCCGCAAAGTCATCACGGATCTTTTTGCCAACCGTTCGGCCGAAGACATTCTCTCGAGTTCCGTCGAGCATATTCAGGTCGCTCAGGAAAATCAGGTTCTGGTCGTGGCTCCTGCCACGGCTGACCTGCTGGCCAAATTCGCCCACGGCATCGCTGACGATTTCCTTTCCACGCTTTACTTAGCCTTCACCGGCCCCATCGTGCTTGCCCCCGCCATGAATACGAACATGTGGAACCACTCCGCCACTGTCGCCAACATGTCGGTCCTTCGCGCTCGCGGCCACCGAATCGTTGGGCCGGACGCGGGGGACTTGGCTTGCGGCACCGTCGGTCCCGGCCGCTTGGCGGATCCGGAACAGATCGCCGCCGTCGTCGTCGCCGCCGCTTTGAACAAGGAAGATCTTAGCGGAGAAGTCGTCCTCATCTCCGCCGGCCCAACCCAGGAACCGCTCGACCCGGTTCGCTACATCACCAACCGTTCCAGCGGAAAGATGGGTTATGCGCTCGCCGAAGCCGCCAACGCTCGCGGCGCCCAAGTTATTCTCGTCAGCGGCCCGGTTCACATTCCCCCTCCTCCCGGCGTCGAAGTAGTCAGCGTACGCACAGCCCATCAGATGCGCGACGCCATCGTCGGGCGAATGGAGGAGGCGACCATCATCATCAAATCCGCCGCCGTCGCCGACTACTACGTCTCAACCGTCCCCGCCAGCAAAATCAAAAAAACCGCGGCGCGCGTCTCTCTCGACCTGGAGCCGACGCCCGATATTCTCGCCGAACTTGGGTCCCGCAAAGGGGATCGCCTTCTGATCGGCTTCGCCGCTGAAACCAGCGACTTGATCTCCGAATCACGGCGCAAAATGAAGACCAAGAAAGCCGATATGATCGTCGGCAATCTCGTCAACCTGGACGGCACCGGCTTTGAGTCCGATCTGAATGAAGTAACCCTCGTTATGGCCACCGGGGAGACGATTCCCGTCGCCCGCGCCACCAAGCGCGAAATCGCGCATATCATCTTCGACCACGCCCTGCGCTTGCGGCTCGCCCTGCACGCGTCACAATAACAAGAGCATGAGCCCCGACGACATCCGGCGCGTCCTCGAGTTCTATCAGGACCTTGGCATCCAGTCGATTTACCGGCGCGGCGCACAGTTGACACCCGCCCCCGCGGCGGAGCCCGAGCCAATCTTTACATTCGACGATCTGCCTCCCATGCCCCCCAGAACTCCCGCGCCCAAAATGATCGCCCTGATCCCGCTCGCTCCCGAAAACGATTCGCTGGAACGCATCCGCGCCGATATCGGCGATTGCAAACGTTGCCGCCTCTGCGAAGGGCGCAACCAGATCGTCTTCGGCTCGGGGAACGAAAACTCTTCGCTCGTTTTCGTCGGCGAAGCCCCAGGCGCCGATGAAGACGCCAGTGGCTTGCCCTTCGTCGGCCGCGCCGGTCAGTTGCTGACGCAGATGATCGAAGGCACCGCCGCGAAGGAAAACATCGCCATCAAGCGCGCGGACGTCTTCATCTGTAACGTCGTCAAATGCCGGCCGCCGGAGAATCGCGCTCCGCAGCCAGACGAAATGGAGATCTGCGGCCAGTTTCTGTTTCGCCAGCTTTCCGCCATCAAGCCCAAGGCCATCTGCGCCCTTGGCGCCACCGCCGCCAAAGCTGTTCTCGGCAGCAAAGAGGGCGTCACGAAAATGCGCGGCAACTGGCACAAATGGCGCGACATTCCCGTGATGGTGACCTACCACCCCTCTTACCTGCTGCGGCCCTATAATCAAAACGCTAAGCGCGAAGCCTGGGAAGACTTGAAAAAGGTGCTGCACTTTGTCTATGACTGACGTTCGCCGCCCCGGCCTGTTTCTGTCGTTCGAAGGCATGGACGGCAGCGGAAAAACAACGCAAATGAGTCTGCTCATCGACCGTCTGCGTCAGGAAGGCTACGACGTGCTCGAAACCGCCGAACCCGGCGGCACGCCCATCGGCCGCCAGATTCGCCGAATCCTGCTCGACGGCGCAAATCAGGAACTCTCCAGCCGCGCGGAACTGCTGCTCTACTTCGCCTGCCGCGCGCAGAATGTCGATGAATGGATTCGTCCCGCCCTCACCGCTGGCCGCATCGTCGTCTCGGATCGCTTTACGGACTCCACACTGGCCTACCAGGGCGCCGGACGCGGCCTTCCGCTCGATACCATTCACGCACTCCACCGCTTCGCCTGCGGCCCTACAGCGCCAGACCTCACCATCTATCTCGACATCGCCCGCGCCATCGGTCTCGCCCGTGCCCACGCTCGCAACGCCGAACGCGCCGCCGCCGCTCAGCCTGACGAAACCCGCATTGACGACGAAGCCGCCGAATTCCACGACCGCGTCCATCAAGCCTACGCCGCCCTCTGCGACAATGAACCGAACCGCATCCGCCGCATCGACGCCGCGCAGCCGATTGACCAGGTTCACGCCGATATCTGGGACGCAGTCGCTTCCCGCGTGGCCGCCCACGCTCTAAGAAAAGGCCCGGCCCATGTTTGATAATTTCTACGGAAACGCAACCGCCGCCGAGGTTCTCAACCAAATGGTCAGCGGCAGCCGAATCCCTCAGACAATTTTGTTGGCCGGCCCCAACGGCATCGGCAAAGCGACTCTCGCCCGCCGTTTCGGTGCCCGCCTGCTCGGCCACGGCCCGGCCATCGAGAAGGACGATCTGAGCCTCCCGCACAATGTCGACCTGCTGGCCGAGCGCGAAAAAATGCCCGCCGACAAGCGCGGTGACGATCCGCTGCTGTTCCAGTCCCACCCCGATTTCGTTACTTTCTGCCCCGAAGGCCCGCTCCGCCAGATTTCCATTCAACAGATGCGAATCCTTAAGGAACGCGCCCAGTTCGCGCCGCTAAAGGGCCGCCATCGCATTTTCCTGATCGATCAAATTGATCGCGCCAATGAACAGGCAGCCAACTCGTTGCTCAAGATCCTGGAAGAGCCTCCGCCCTACCTCATCCTCGTCTGCACCGCCTCAAACGCCTACGATCTGCTGCCCACCATCCGCTCCCGCTCCGTGCCTCTCTATCTTTCGCGCCTGACGCCGGAGGAGATGGACGCCTTTGTCGCGCTCCGCGGGCTCGATCAGGCGAAGCGCCGCATCGCGCTGGCCGCCGGCAGCCCTGGCGCCGCCGTATCGCTGGATCTCGCTGTGTACGATAAACGCCGGGCCGCCATGCTCGCCCTGCTCGGCGCTGCCGCCGGTGTGCTTCCCTGGGCCGACTGGGCGAAGCAATCCGAAGCCCTCAATGCGGCGCGCAGCGAAAAACTCGAAAACTATTTGAAAGTGTTGTACCTCCTGCTCGAAGATCTCCTCTGGATTCGTTATTATCCTGAGGCCCCGCTTAAAAATTTTGATATTCGCCGGGAACTGGAAGGCCTCTCCCGCGTCATCGAGTTTGAGTGGATTCGCAAGGCCGTACGGAAAACAGACGAACTTATTGATCTCCTGCGCCGGAACATCCAGCGCGGGATTGCGCTGGATGCCTGGGTGTTGGAGCTTCGCCGTTAGTTCCGCCAACTTGCCTAGCCGGACCGCGTATGGTTCAATAACTTTAGTTAACGATTCGCCATTTTCCAATGCGCCCATAAATTCATATTCGCAATTTTTCCCGGATATGGTCGCTGGAAGGATCTCCATCGTGGAAGTAACTGATCGCAAGTTGATTCGCCCTCATCTTTTTCCTCTGAAAGAAACAATGCCTGTATCCCGTCCCCCAGCCGCCAATAAAAAACCGGTACCACCCGATCAGACGAATGCCG
>CAMDKT010000018.1 GCA_945900935.1 Candidatus Sulfopaludibacter sp. SbA3
TGTTTACCGTAAGTTTTCGGGAGACCTTGAAGTCGTCGAGGAAGTAGGCGGACCAGCGATTCTGGCGGGGAGCCGTGAATGGGAATCCCTCACCGGTCTCGGTACCGCCAACAATCCCCTGCAGCCAACCGGCGAGCGCGTAACCGCCAGGACAACATGAGATGTTGCCACGCGGAACGTTGGCGGCGGCCCGGTCCAGGATGTTGCGCCGGTATTCGAACCCGGTTTTGAGAGTGTGCTTGCCTATGGTGACGGAGAAGTTGTCGGTGATCTGATGGGTGGTGTTGAAGTCGAAGCCGTTGCCGCCGTCGCGGTCGCCCCCGATCAGGCCGCCGATCCCGGGTAATCCCATTTCTCGAGACGTGAGTTTTTGGCCATTGGTTTTGCGAATCTGGCCAATGCCGAGCGAATCGAGATCAAAGTCCGAGTTGGAACGCGGGTTCAGCGTGTTGTTGTCCGACTTGTTGATGCCATATCTAAATTCATTGACCATTCTCGAGGAGATAATTTTCAGGTACTGCGCGGCGATGTTGTAATTGATCGACTTGACGTAGTACGGAAAGGTCGGGTTCAGGTCGTTTTGCGTCCAGTCGCCGCGATCCGTAATGTAACGCACGAACACCTTGTCGTTTGAACTGAAGTTATGATCGATGCGGAACATGTACTGGTTGGCATTAATTACGTTCGGAACGGAACCGCGAACGTTAATGTCCAGCGGGTCGGCGGCGGCGAACTGCGGCAGGGGCATGAATTTGTTGATGTAGTCCTGTGCCGGTTTGTTGATGCGGCTGGCTGGAATAATGTTCCCCTGGAAGGGATCGCCGGAGATGGGATCGAAAACTTGGATGGGGGCCCGAATCGGGCGGCCGTTGACGATCGGCGGTGTGAGCAGCACGCCGAAATTGCCGTTGCGGAAATCCTGCGGATACCAAAAGGCTTCTTGCACGACTTCGCGCTTCTCGCGGCGGGCTTCATAGTTAAAGCTCCAGAAGGTGCGATCCTTGCCGTTGTAGATCTTGGGAAAGAGAACAGGGCCGCTCAGGAATAGCCCGAACTGGTTACGTTGCAAAACATTCTTGGACGACTGGCGCGCGGTTGCGGGAATCTGGAAGTTCAAGAAGTAGTCCTTGGCGGCGAACTTGTCGTTGCGAAGGAACTCGTAAAGTGTTCCGCGGAAGCGATTGGTGCCGCTCTTGACCACCATCTGGATGATGGCCCCGGAATTCTGACCGTATTCGGCGGAGTAGGAACTGGTTTGAACTTTGAACTCTTCGAGGGCGTCGATGGAGGGCGAGAACGCCGCAGTGTTGACGCGAGGCTCGGTGGCGATTACGCCGTCGAGGGTGACCGATTGATTCACTTCACGTTGGCCATTCGCCGAGATGGCAACGCCGTTGCCGGGGATCGGAAAGCCGCCAGCGCCATCCAGGCCCATGCGAATGCCAAATTGAACGCCGGGGATTAGCACCGCCAGCGTCGCGACGTTGCGACCATTTAGAGGCAGTTCAACAACGCGCTTATTATCAATGACGCCCCCGACAGACGATTCCTCCGTTTTCATGGTCGCGCCCTGGGCGCTGACTTCGACGATTTCGGTCGCCGATCCGACGTCCATTTTGAAATCGAGGCGGGCCTTTTGTTGGAGTTCGACCGTTACCCGGCGGCGTTCCTGGGTCTTGAAGCCCGTGGCTTCAGCAGTGATGTTGTACTCGCCGATTTCGATCAGCGGAAATGAATAGTTGCCTTCCGAGTTCGAAGCCGCTTCGCGGACCTGACCGGTGGCGATGCGCCGAAGTTTGACCTTTGCATTCGGGATGATTGCGCCCGATGGGTCGGAAATATTGCCTAGGATCTCGGTGGACGTTGTCTGTGAAAATAGTGCGGACGGGATTGCGAAAAGTAATGCCAAGGCGATGCGATTCATGGATACAACTCCTTAATGTGGATTGCGGTTCATCTACCGTATCACTCCTCGTGTGGGTCCGCAAGCGGAAGGGAAGGGCCTCACTTTCGGAATCGCCTACACCTATAGCAGGTCCCACGGTGACGGCGAGGACGGCGCGCGTCGATTGAATCCGCGGATCGCGCGGGCTGTTCCGGTTTGATCAGACGCACCGTGTGGTAACCAACTGGGTGTACGAATTGCCGGGCCGGAATTTAAGCGGTCCCGCCAAGCATGTCATCGGCGGCTGGCAGTTGAACGGTATTCTGAGCCTCGCCTCCGGCTTCCCATTCACGATTGGCCAAGGCGTCGGCGACCTGTCGCTGCCGAACGGCGCGGCTCGTCCTGACCAAATCAGCAATCCCGAGCTTAGCGGACCCAATCGTAAGCTCTGGTACAACACGCTGCGCGGACCCGGCGAACGTCGAGTGGATTTCTCCATGTTCAAAAACTTCGTCATTACGGAACGCGTGCAGTTGCAGTTCCGTGGTTTGGTAACCCGAATGGCATCAGCTTCTCCAATGCCAACCAGATCACCGCCAACGGCAGCCGGGATGGCGAAATTCGCGGCATTCGGAACCCGATGCGGCGCATGCAGTTCGGGTTGAAGTTGTTCTTCTAAATAGTCGTAGGCACAAAACACCCCGCCGATTCGCCGGCGGGGTGTTTTGTGTTTGGTGTGTTAGGCTTGTCGAAATGGTTGAGCGTCCAGATAACACCTCTCCTGCATTCTCAACTCCTCTGCATGTCGGCCGGCCCAATACCGCCGGACGGGAGACCTTCCTCCGGCTCGCGGGCGAGATGTTTGATCGAGGCTGGCTGAGTAACGATGGGCCGTTAGTGCGCGAGTTTGAAAAGCGCGTCGCTGAGTACTTGGGTGTTCGTCACTGCGTCGCCATCTGCAACGGCACGATCGCGTTGGAAATTGCGATTCGCGCATTGGGAATGAAGGGCGAAGTAATCATCCCTTCGTACACATTTATCGCCACCGCTCATGCATTGCATTGGCAGCATATTACGCCGGTGTTCGCGGACATCGATCCGGTCACGCATAACTTGGATCCCGCGGCGGTCCGGCGCATGATTACGCCGCGCACAACCGGGATTATTGGAGTCCATCTCTGGGGAAGGGCCGCGCCGGTGACGGACCTCGAGGCACTCGCCAACGAATACCAGTTGCCATTACTGTTCGATGCCGCCCACGCATTTGGCTGCGCTCTGAACCAGAAAATGATCGGCGGTTTTGGCCGCGCGGAAGTCCTTAGTTTCCACGCCACTAAGTTCTTCAACACTTTCGAAGGCGGCGCGATTGTTACTAACGACGATCAATTGGCGGAAAAAGCGCGCCTCATGCGTAACTTCGGCTTTGCGGGGTTGGACAATGTCGTTCACCCCGGCACCAACGGTAAGATGGCGGAGGTGTGCGCCGCCATGGGCTTGGCCAATTTTGACTATGTTGACTCGTTCATCGAAACCAATCGAAGAAACTACTACGCCTACCGGGACGCGCTTACTTCATTACCGGGCATTACGGTTCTTGGCTATGACGAGACCCAGCGGAATAACTTTCAGTACGTGGTGATCGAAGTCGGGCCGGAGAGCGCGGCCAACCGCGACGAAATCGTCGCTGCGCTCAACGCCGAAAATGTACTTGCGCGCAAGTACTTCTGGCCCGGCTGCCACCGTATGGAACCGTATCGCGTCCTGTTTCCTCACGCGAGCCTACTGCTTCCGAACACGACGGCGGTTGCTGAGCGAGTCGCTGTGCTGCCAACTGGGACGACGATATCGTTGGAGCAAATTGACTTTGTCACGCGGTTGATTCGCCGGGTAGCGGCGGCGGCTTAGCGCCCTTCTCAGCGAGCAGCTCTTTTTCGAAATCCAAAATCCGGCGGTTACGCTGGCCAATAATCCGCAGCGGATTTCCAGCGACAATGGCGAACTCGGGCACGCTTTTGCTCACCAGGCTAAGCGCGCCAACGGTGGCGGCTAAACCAATCGTCACGCCGGGTAGCACGACGCTGCCGCAGCCAACAACCGCGTGCTTCCTCAGCACAACATCGCCCGTCCGGACGTTTCTATACTTATCGGGAATCGTGGGACCCGTCATGAATCCTTCTGAAAAGTCGTCCGTTGCGGTATAAAGCGTGCTTCGTGAAGCTAACCCGGTGAACGATTCGAGCTGAATCTTCCCTCCCGAACCGATCAGGCAACAATAAGAGGAGATGTGGACATGGTCTCCGAACTCGATACCTTCCGCCCCCGCGGAGATTAAACCAAAACAATCAATTCGTACATCCGAGCCGAGCGCAATGCGCTTCGGCGAGTAGAAAATCACGGATCGATTGACCGATACATTTTCGCCCACTGAGCCAAACATCCGTTCAAGTTCATCCCTGCTATAGAGGTCTCCCAGATCATGACCGGTCATTAAATTCCCTAGCGGAGAGGACATGCAAATCCGACGATACTTTGGCGAGGTGAACCGAACGCAGGCGTTCGGCCAAAAATGCATTCAAGGGCGATAGTCCGGACCTGTTGAGGGCCTGTTCCAAATGAGCATAACTCTGAAAATCGGCTACGCGGTCAATTTCGGTCGTTTGCAGGAAATGGAGCACTCGGACATCAGCGGCTTCATCGGGGTAGGTATCGTGGAACTGTTGCACATTGGGAACATTGTAACGGAGGGGCAACGGGGCCCACTCCAGGCCCTGCCGGCTGATCGCTAGACTGAGTGCGACTTGTCCTGAAAGCACGTTGCAAAATGCCGTGTTCACGGTATCAAGATCCTCGTAGATAGAGGCGCCGATTCGTCGCATCGTCTCCGCGCTTCCAATGATTACGCCCGCATTCGGATAAGGCGGACCAAACTGCAGCTGCTCCAGGTACGGCCAATCCTGCTCTTGCATCCACGGCCAAGCGAGATGCTCCATGGAGAGGATCGGCGGGCTCAAACCCGCAAGCCGAAAGATCTCCGCCCACCACTCGTGAGGCGAACGCTGTTCAAGGCAGCCTTGATAACAAAAAGGAGAGTAGTGGGCTGGTATCGCGTGGAAGCGCAGGGTCCCGACCGCTTCGTTCACCATCTCCGCCAGTGATCCGGTCACCAGAACGTCCCCGTCGAGCATCACGACCGCATCCGCTTCGAAGGCATAGCGGAAGCGTCCGAATGCGGTCGCAAAGATCCCTCGCTCTAACCACTCCTGGTCCGGCACCCAGCGCCACTCTATCGGATAGCGAATGGCCCATGGACACAGGTCTTCGATATCGACTCGCGTTGCGTCTCCAACGGTAACCACGATCTTGTAGGAGCCCGGAGATAAGCCCGAATACATCTCGATCGATGCCGCCAAGTAGTGCACACGAATCAGAAAGTCAGGAGTAGGGCTAATCGGGATGTGAATTTCTGTGCGGATCATTGGAGACAAAAGTGATTTTACCAAACGATATGGAGGGGAGCGGCGGCGCGGGACGGGGAAATCTGGACCGCCTGGAATCTAAATCCAACCGCCGGCGCCGAATCCGGCGGGCCGCCTGCCTGGAACTCGGCCGGTTTTCCGATCCCCTTCCCAATCATACTGGCTCAAACCGGAAGCTTCGAGCCACTTGCCTCGCGGAAACGCCACAACAGTTGCCGTAGCGGCGAATCGCCAGGAAGGTAGGCTGGTATGCGCGATTCAGGAATACGAATCGCGGGAAGCCGCGTGAGAATCAACTGTTCGACCTCCTCGGCGACCGCTTGCAGGGCCGCAAATTCTCCGTCACGGTCGTAAGCCGGCGTCAGGAAATCGGAAAATTCGGCCACCACGCCTTCGGCCGCGAGGCAGGCCCTGAGCGAGGCCCACATCTCGTCCGGCCCTGGCGGGGCGGAGACGTCGACAACCGTGTCCGCACAGGCGCAATTGAGGACCGAAGCGCAGACGTATACGTAGTAAAAAAACCGGAATACTTCAATCGGATTCGAAATCCACGGCGTCAGCGCCGGCTCCGCATCCGTTAGGGACAACGAAGTGGCGCTTGGCAGATCCCAGCCCTCAATCAGCGGCCCCATCATGGGGTGCGAGGCATTCAGTGACGCAATCAGATAAAAGCGGCTGGGGCAGTACTTGTTCGGGAACGAGTGCATGGACCGCCAAACATCCCACCAGTCGCGGCTGATGTAGATGTGGGCCGTTGGGAAGCGATGGGCGAACCAGGAGCTGCGGAGAAACATGCGATTGGGCTGCAGGCAAGTTCGCTGGCCAAGGGAGGCCGCATGTTCAATCAGGAAACGGAAGTAGGATTCCAGTTCCGTGTGCTCGTCTCCGGGCCCAAGAATGAATCGCTCATAGGACAGTGAATCGGAGAAATGCGGTACTCCCCGGCCCGAGGTTGATATCGGATACTCGTGGTAGTAGCCCTCTGGCGTCACCGGATGACGCAACATCTTCCAAACCTCGATGCGCTTCATCTCGTCATTCATCGACGGCTCTAAGACCGCAAGCATCTCATGGAGAGGTTCGTAGTAACACCGCCAATTCGAATTTTGGCGGACTTTGTTCCAGAAATAGGTTGTCGATGATCGCCACAACCCGTTGATAAAGAGTATGTTTTCGGTACTCGCCATCTCCGTCAGCCGTTGCACAATGCAACCAGCCAGCCCTCCTCCATGTTGGATCCGAGCACCTCAGCGCGCGGATCTTTCTGGACAAGCAACATGCTCCGGTAGTGTTTAACATGATTTACGTCGTCCAGCCAAATTCCGTAGGTCGCCTCACCCATCAGGGACCGCACAATCTCAAACTCCAGCAGCCCCAAACCGCCCGCCGAGTCCAGACAGAACAGAGGCCGACGGGAGCTGAAGGAAGGCACAATCTCGGATAGAATTCCGTCGCGGGGCGTCGTTTCACTGTCGCCGTCGCCGCCGACGGCACCGTCGAGTTCCCGGAGATAGCCGCCCACGGGGTCTGGAAGAAAGTCGATATAGAGATCCGGTTCGGGTCCGCGTTCGAGTAGTAGCGGGTCGGACTGGATAAAGGTCCGTGCAGCCTCTCTGTCGACCGATAGTCCCCACAGACACTCGACCGCCGGAAACTGGGCCAAATTGCCGCGCGCAGTCTCGTGAAGCGTTTTTGAGACCTCGATTGTGTAGATTTTTTCGATGAAATAGCGAGCGGCGAGTTCAATCAGATACTGCGTCGAACCCAGTCCGGTGTGCGTACCGGTTTCGACACAGACTTCCGGCAGCAATCGTTCGGCCAGAGCCGCGAGCGCGGCGCGCAACTCATTGGAATCATGGACTTGAATGCGGGTGGCCGACTTCACGTTACAAGTATCGCATAGGGTTCGGGATCTGAGAGGGGCGGAATAGGCGGGCTGAGCTTGGCGGATCGGAGGTGTTCAGCGATCCGTCAGCGCCAGGCGCAGCAGTTCCGGGTATTGCGCCGCCGAGAGCGGCTGTTGGAGGCGAAGTGAGGAATAGAGATCGAGGATACTTTGCTCTTCGTCCCGCCAGACGAGCGGATTGCCCGAGGCATTGACCCGAACCGGCGGTAGAGACCCATTGGCGGCCACGGGCCGGAACGACTCGACGAAATCCATGGCGAACTTGTTCTGGTCCTGTTGCCGCATCCAGGCGTCGTCCTGCTCCGCCAAATAGCCGGGCAGAGCTCGGCATATAAGGGCCATCCGGACGACCTCGTGCCCTTCCGGGCTTAAAAAATGATGCAGATAGCAGCAGTCCAGCGGCTGGAAGTGAAAGAACCGGAGCCAATATTCCAAACACCCGGCGGACATAAACCAATAGTCGTCGTTCCCGTAGAATCGGCCTTTTGCGTTTGCGAACATCGCTCTTTCCGGCGACAATACGCCGGCAGCCTCAATGACAGCCACGCCGCCGGTGCGCGTAAGATTCCGTAGCTGGGCCAGAGCCGCCATTGGGTCGAACATGTGATAAAGGACGCCGGAGAAGACGGTAACATCGAATGCCTCCACCCCGAGTTTCGCGGCATGCTCGTGAACGCGCGCGAACGGCATATTATAGAGGAACTCGACCTTTGAGTCAAGTGCCCGGCGCGCTAACTCGAAGCGTTCGCCGTTGGTGACAAGATCGCGGGAGGCGGTACTGCGATCATAGGCTACCACCCGTTTCGCGTTCCGGCGTTCGAGCAGATAACTAATCATCCCATCCATGGTCCCGATATCGAGACAGGTTTGGCCGGCGACGTCCACCAGATCGAGCATGGCGCGAGCAACGACCACATTATCGAATGAAAAACCGGGCGTCCAAATGCCCGGAAACAGCTCCATTGTGTGGTACCACTGGCATGCCGACAGCGGCTCCGCGCGAAACTCCTCTGGCGTCATTAGACCAGTCTAGCGCGGTTGCTTACCCTTGAGTTCCGACATGATCCGGGAAAACTTCTTCCGCTGCTCTTCATTGAGGACCTTATCAATCTGTGACTTGCTGCTTGCCATGAGCTCTTCCATTTGCGAATGGAGCATCTGATAGTAAAGCGAAAAATCGTCGAGCGCCGTTTCAATTTCGGCGGCCTGGTCCGGTGTCAGATGCAGTTCGCGCTTCAGGTGTGTAAGCGTCTGTTCCTTCGTTGAGTCTTTCCAGTCCGAGGCTACCTGTTTGGCCGATACAGGCTGAGAAATCAGTTTATAGATGACGGCCCCGGCCAATGTTCCGCAGAAAAACACCAGACTCAGAGTCAGGAGTATCTGTGGATTTTTCCAAGCGGGCTGTATGCGTCCGATCATTGGTTATAGGTCCGCGTTTCAATCGGAGAACGACGCCATCGTCGCCAGAAAATATTCCCGGTCCTGCCTGACATCCACGCCAAATCCGGCCTGCGCCGCTGCCGGAGTAACTCGGGGTTGCGCCATCATTTCCACCGGTGTCCGCGCCAACTCCGGCTGTCCGCCCGTCGTGGCGAGCAGGAAAGAGGCCATCAGCAGGAAGAGCGCACCCGTGGCGTACACAAGCCGCCGCCCAAACACCGGGTCCAACAAGAGATTCCAGAACGACGGGAGGCCCTGCTCTTCCACCCGATGCATGACCCGCGCATAGAAACCGGCCGCCGGCTCTGGCGCGTGCGTCGTCCGCAAGCCGCGGATCGCGCCGGAATGGAGCCGAATTGCTGTCAGCTCGGCCACACAATCGGCGCACACCGCCAGATGCGCGGCTACCTTTTCCTTTTCACCGGCGCGCAGACACCCTTGCAGGATGTCTTCCAGTTGGCTTCGTACAGGCTCATGCATTGCTTTGCCTCGTTACCGCTCCGCCCCCCCGCGCTACTGCCCCAACGCTAATTTAGCGGGAAAGCGCCCTAAGCGCTGTGCCGCCTTTACCAGTTTTTGCCGCGCGCGAAAAAGCTTGACCTTTATTGTATTCTCATTCATTCCAGTCATGCCCGCCAACTCCTCCACCGAGTGCCCTTCCACTTCCTTCAACAACAACAGGCTCCGGTCCTCTTCAGAGATTTTTTCCAATAACTTGACCGCGAGGTCCCGTTGCGCCAGTACTTCGTCGATTGGCAGGCCAGGATCCACCGCCGCGCCCGAGTTCTCCATCATCATCGCGTCGTCTTCGGAGAAATCGCTCTCATACACCAGCTTTCGAACCTTCTTCTTCCGCAGGTAGTCGTAGCATTCGTTCACGGTGATTTTATAAATCCACGTCAGCAGCGAGCTTCGAAAATCGAAATTGCGGATGGAAAAATAGACTTTGGCGAAGACCTGTTGCGCGATGTCTTCGGCGTCATTGTGGTTCCGCAGAATGCCATAGATGATCGAGAACACTTTCGACTGGTACCGTTCCACGAGGTCCCGGAACGCCATTTCGTCGCCGTTTTGCACGCGCCGCACCAATCCGCATTCTTCTTCTCGATTGACTTCCACTTTGGCCCTGCTTCGGGTCTCGGTTCCCGCGACGGGAAAGTCCAGAATACCAGTCATTCCGCTCATATACGGTCGGACGCGCCCAGAAACGGACTGGTTTCTCATTTATTGAGGGAATCCATTGCGACGCGCCCGCATCTAAATATTTTGAAACTACTCCCTTCCAGCGCTAGACTGGAAATGGAGTCCTGGTAAGGAGAATGAAATGAGCATGGTTCAGTTAACGGAGCGCGCCGTTACCAAAGTGGCCGAGATTCTGGATACCCAGGAGCCGAAACCGGCCGGTTTGCGGATCTCGGTGGTCGGTGGAGGCTGTTCGGGTTTCAGCTATTCGATGGCCTTTGAGAACAACCCCACAATGATGGATAAGACCTTGAAATATGGGCCACTGCAGGTTTTTGTGGACCAGGCCAGCTTGATCTATCTGGAAGGCGCGGAGGTCGACTACGTCGAGGCCCTGGAAGGTTCCGGCTTCAAGTTCAGCAATCCGAACGTGAAGTCCACCTGCGGCTGCGGCAGTTCTTTCAGCGCGTAAGAAAACGCACCATGAGCGGGGCTGATTCAGCTCCCCCGCTCGGCGCTTGTCAGCGCCACCCGCCATTGCGGTGTCTCACGACACGTTCCCGCTCGAGGAAATGATCCGCTGATTTCCTCGGCGGGCGACTCCGTGTACCGTGCGCAAAGCGGCGGTTCGCCGCCATCAAACGCTCCGGACACGGTGTTTTCGGCGCGTCCGGATGTTCTTGCGCACACAACCGTAGGGCGCGTCGCGGAGCCGATGCCCCGCCTCGACGAAAGCAGTTCGCCTCCCGTGCGGCATCTGCATTCCCAACTGCCCGGTCTAGGCTCGTGATAAGACCGTTGGAATCGAATCCGGCGCGCTCTTATTCATTACTGCCAGCCGGCCAAGTCTCTCTGGAAACGCCGACGGCGGCGAGGCACGCCATCTGCCGGGGAAGACTTGCTCGACACACCAACAAAATAGACCAGCCTTTCGGCTGGCCTATTTGATCCAATCGTCGAAGGTACTTTCCTACCTCTTGCGGCGGCGCAGGGCTGCGATTCCCACCAGACCAGCGCCCATCAGGACGAAAGTCATCGGTTCCGGCACGCCGTTCACAAGCACGCCGATCACCACCGGCGCTTCCGCGTAAAACGAGTTGGTGTAGCTGGTAAGGCCACTAGTAGCAGTCCCGCCTAATCCATTCGTTGCATTAAAGTCGATGACGTCGTTGACGTAAAAAGTATTGCCAAACGCCGCAAACATCGACTGGGAACTGGTAGGGTTGACGCATCCTTGACAAACTGCTGCCGCTAGATTGACGAAATTCCCAGCCCCATCGTGATGTCTTTTGTTGACCGTCAAACTCCCGTCGCCGAAGAATCCCGCTGCCGATTGGTTGATTTCGACGATCGAACTCGCGGCACCAGCGGTTCCGACGACGCGAATCTGATTACGCCACGCCACTGCCTGATCGGTACCGCTTCCCGCTGGGTTGGAGAGAGTGAAAAAGTCCAACCCCCCGGGCGCATCCGAAAAGGACACCGAAAAGCCATTCGTCCCAAGGTTGGTGAATGTGACCTGAAGGTCGGCGGAGGTGATCGCGGCAGCAAAGTAGGTCGTTGTCGGCGTACCGATGATGCCCAAATTGCTGAGCGTCCACTGGTCCACGTTACCGACTGTGCAGCTAACACCGGCAAGTAAATTCAGCGTGGTGTTGCTGCAAGCGGCACCGAAAGAATTTATAGATGCGACGGCGAGAATCGCAGCCGCGAGAAGAAACTTTTTCATTTAGAGAGCCTCCGAAGCTCGAAATGTGATCCTGAAGCGATTGTGAGACACGCTACACAATTGTCTTCAGTTCTAAGTAAGTATACGAGTGGGACTAAAGTAGTGTCAAGAAATTACTTCAGTCCTAATTTTACATGGTACTATTTCTCTATCGTATGGGGAGTACAACCGTAAAAGATTGAAAACACGCGATTTATGTAAAAATGCGCCCGAACTGGCCCGGTCTTAGAAGGCCATCACCTCAGGCCTGAGAAATTCTTGCAAGACATTACGATATGTATACGCCTAAATTCGACCATTCCAGCGCCCCCGCGTCATCGATTCTGATACCCCCCACGTGCCCCCTCGGAATATTACCAATAGTACTACTGTCTGCCGCCAGCGAACGGTAGCACGTTCGTGCGATCCTCTAAAGTAGCATGGACCATTTGGGCCGATTGGAAACCGAACAGCAAAACCCTCGCTCACGGATGATCGACAGCGTGCCGACGGCGGAACTGCTAGACATCATTAATAAGGAAGATGCCGGCGTCGCCCCAGCCGTGAGTACCGCGATCGGACAGATGGCTCCGTTTCTGGATCGATTGGCGGACCGGGTCCGCAAGGGTGGAAGGCTCTTTTATATAGGAGCGGGTAGCAGCGGCCGGCTGGGCGTTTTGGACGCATCCGAGTGCCCGCCAACTTTCGGCGTATCCGCCGATGTCGTGCAAGGGATTATCGCCGGCGGCGAATCCGCGTTAAGCCGCGCCACCGAAGCTTCGGAAGATGACCCCGCCGCCGGAGCCCGTGACTTGGCCGCCCGTGGTTTCCGGCGGGAAGACACTTTGGTAGGCATCGCCGCGAGCGGACGAACGCCGTACGTGATCGGTGCCATTCGCGCGGCGCGATCGATGGGCGCTCTGACGGCGGCCTTAGTCTGCGTCGAAAATAGCGTGCTGGCCGGGGAGGCCGAATGCGCAATCGAAGTTCCAGTGGGTCCGGAGGTCGTCACCGGTTCGACACGAATGAAGGCCGGCACGGCCGCCAAAATGGTCCTGAACATGTTAAGCACCGGCTTGATGATTCGCCTGGGATACACCTATGGCAACCTGATGGTGAATGTACAACCGAGGAATGAAAAACTCCGCGACAGAGCACGCCGTATTATCGAGGAATCGGCAGGAATGGATCCCGATTCGGCGGCGGAGCTGCTGGACAAGGCGGGCAACGATGTTCGAACCGCGATCGTCATGGCAAAGAAGGGCGTGACGCGGGGGGAGGCGGCGAAAATGTTAGAAAGCAAAATGGGTATACTGGCGGAGGTTTTGAATGGATAGGTTCGTCATCGACGGCGGCGTGGCGCTGCGAGGTCGCGTGGAGACCAGCGGAGCGAAGAACTCCGCGCTTCCGGCGCTGGCAGCTTGCCTGCTCACCGAAGATCCGGTGATACTGCACCGGATCCCGCGCGTCAAGGACATCCGTACCATGATCGAGCTCCTGAGACACATGGGGGCGGCCGTGGAAGACAGCGGAAACGGCCCGCTGACAGTCACCGGAGGAGCGAATCTGGAGCCGGTTGCGCCTTATGAGGTAGTGAAAACAATGCGCGCCTCCAGTCTGGTGCTGGGTCCGCTTGTCGGCCGGTTCCGGCGAGCGCGCGTTTCCTTGCCCGGCGGCTGCGCCATCGGTGCCCGGCCCATAGATCTGCATATGCGCGGGTTGGAGCAACTTGGCGCGCGGATCGAACAGACACACGGGTATATTGAGGCCACCGCTCCCAACGGGTTGCTTGGCGCTACGGTGCGATTCGACCGGATCACCGTGACCGGAACAGAGGATATTCTGATGGCCGCCGTGTTGGCGCGCGGCGAGACCGTGATTCAGAATGCGGCGCGCGAACCCGAAGTGGTGGATCTCGCCGCATTGCTGACGAAAATGGGAGCTTCGATTGAGGGGGCGGGGACGCCGGTCATTCGCATTCAAGGCGTTGAGCGGCTTCATGGCGCCGAACATACGATTATCGCGGACCGGATTGAAGCGGGCACGCTCGCCATCGGCGCGGCCATTACTGGCGGAGATGTAGAGGTGGCCGGGTGCGTTCCGGAACATCTTACGGCGCTGTGCGCGAAGCTCCGTTTGGCCGGAGTTGATGTCGAGGCGACGGCACCCGATGTGCTTCGCGTACGACGCACTGGGCCGCTTCGGAGCGTTGACATGGTTACGGAAGAGCATCCCGGGTTTGCCACCGACCTCCAGGCCCAGTACATGGCGCTGATGACCCAGGCCGAAGGGATTGCCATTGTCTCCGAACGGATTTTTGAGAACCGGTTCATGCACGTGCCGGAGTTGGCGCGTATGAGCGCGAGCATTCGCATCGATGGAAACCAAGCCATTGTCGCCGGACCGCGCCGGTTGACGGGCGCGCATGTAATGGCATCGGATCTGCGCGCCAGCGCCTCGCTCGTATTGGCCGGACTGGTCGCGGAGGGGCAGACGATTGTCGACCGCGTCTACCACATGGATCGCGGCTACGAGAACATTGAAGGCAAGCTCGCCGGGCTGGGAGCCCGGATTCGCCGCGAGCGAGAGTAGTGATTTGGTGTTACCGAGCCGCGATTTGCTGTTACCGAGCCGCAGACTTATGAGAGGATCAGAATGAAACACGCCCCCGGCTTTTTAGCCATCGTCGAAGACGCAAAAACGCGAGTGGCGGAGATCACGGCGGCCGCCTATGCCGAACTGGCCGCCGCGGGATCGCCGATTGTTCTGATCGATGTACGCGAGGAGAGCGAATGGACCGCCGGTCACGCCGCGGGTGCCATTCATCTCAGCAAGGGCATTATTGAACGGGACATTGAGGCCCGATTGCCGGATACCGGTATTGCACTCGTGCTCTATTGCGGCGGCGGTTTTCGCTCCGCCCTCGCCGGTGACGCCATTCAACGGATGGGGTACACGAGCGTATTGTCGCTGGCGGGCGGCTGGCGCGCCTGGAAGGAGTCCGGACTGCCCATTGAAGCGTAGCGCCTTAGCGGAATAGGACCAATTCCAGACATTGCCAGATTACATAAATGAGGCAGACAGACTCCAGAAAACGGAAGAATTTAAAAAACCCTGGGACATGAACTCGAACCGGATCATCATCGCGCAAACTACACCGGAGTAAATGAAACCCGCCTCCAGAAATTCACCCTTTGTTTTTTGGTAAAAGACGAGCGCTAAATAATAAGCGAGCGGCCAGTTGCTCTCCGGCTGCATTCGGCCGCGGACGGCCAACAACCAGATCGTGAAGCCGCACAGGACGAGCGCGTAGAGTTCGAATTCGCTAAACATGCCTGTCAGAAAGAATAGCTCAGACTGACATATCCTGTGTGGGCGGTGTAGTCTTGCAGCCGCAATAGTTTCTCGCTGTAGTCGTAATACTGCCAACCGGCATTCCAACGCAGATTCCGGTGCAACCCCACCGAGAACCGGATGACTGGCGACTGATAGGCGACCGGGAATACCTGGGCCGCGGCGAAAGTGGACGCCGTTTCGGGATTCAGCGGAAGCCCCGGCGCTGTAGGCCGATCGGCGACGGAACGGCCGTCTCCCCGATCCTGCGTCCGGACAAATCCCGCATAAATATCCACTCGTTTCTTCACTTGTATTTGTGCGCCGGCGTGGAAAGTGTGGAGATTGCTCAAGTAATAGGATCGATCGCCGTCGACCTGCGTGAAGTTGGCGAAGTAGGCGAGCCCGGTCAATGTATCCAGGTGTATGTAACTGTAGCCGGCGTCAAATTGGATGCCCGCGCGCGGCGTCCAGCCGCCATTGGCCGACGCGCTTCGTCCGGTGGAGGAGTGGGTAAACAGCGACGTGGAATTGGTGTTGACGAACGAGCGATAGCCAGTGGAAAAGTTGTACTTGGAGACGCGATACTGCGCTCTCGCATTCAGAGCGTGGTAATCCTTGTCGCTGGTTGGATAGAAAGGTCTGTCATTCCGGCCGGCCTCCGCGCTAAATGTAATTCGCAACGGTTTCGCCGGTTGCAATCGAATTCCGCCCGTCCCGGCCTTAAGCCGGTTCGATTGGGTATTTGCTTTGGTATCGACCGGCAATTCAGGCTCCAACAGCTCCGTGGATTCGATCCGCCGTTCAGAAAAGTGGTAATTCCCAAACACCCCGATCCATTTCCGCGGCTGCCAGGAGGCCTCGCTCGTATTGCTGATAGTACGAATCCCGAGATTCCGGAACGCAATCAACGTCAAGCCGGCCGTGCCGTTGTTGAATTCTGAATAGCGGCCGTCGCCGTCCATTCGCGAACGGTGATAGCCGGTTTGGTTCGTGAGCGTCCACTGGGGATTGGGATGCCAGGAAAGCGTCAAATAGCCGGTGGTTACCGGACGCCTTCCGTGGCCGGACAGCAGCATCTGCCGGTTACGGTCCGACCCGAGCCGGTCTGTGCCGCTTGCGAATTCGTCGTAGACGAAGTCTCGCTGCCCATCGGAGTGCGTGAATCGTCCCTGGACGGTGAACGCGGCAGTCGCCTCCGAATGCAGGTGGGCGCGCCAGTACGGCGTCCGGCCATGCATAGGCTCATCCCTTCGCAGAAAGGTAAGCGTATTTCTATCGACCGCGTTATCCCCGGCGGAACGCAAGGGAACGCCAAACTTCGTGTCGTCCTTGAACGACTCCCATCCGCGAGTCACCGACAGCTTCACCCGACGCCACTCGACATCGCCTCCGATGCGAAACTCGCGCTGTGTCCGGCGAAGATCGGCGAGATAAGCGTACTCATCGCCGCGCGTGTCAAACCACTGGCCGGTCCAAAGCCCGGTGCCGGTCTGGCCGTTTCCCGAATAACCCAGCTTCAGACGCAGCTTGCTTTGCGGCAAAAGCGTGAGGTCGTGATCCTGCATTTGCCGGTTCGTCGCGAGCTGATGATTCCCTCCGGCGATTGTCAACGCAGGGTTGAAATACTCGTTGGAGCGCCACAGCAGATCGTAGCGATAGAGGGAATTCTTCTGCGCCCGGAACGAACTGAATTGATAGGGATCGTTCCCGAGTCCCCGAACATCCAGCAGCAATTCGTCGAACCATTTTCCCTTGCCATTGCGGGAATGAACACGGAGCGTCCCGGCGAGCAATCGGATTCCGTTGCCGAAGTTCACGTCGCTGCGATACTTGCCCGCATTCCCATCGACGTCGTGGAAGCGGTAACCCAATTCCCAGGAGTTCGTGATGTTATATTCGCCCCAGTTGTCGCCGCGCGGGGATCCCGCCTGTTGAGGAGTCGGCGCAACCGTTGGCTGGGCCGGAACGCGCATGGAAAGCAGCAACCCGCCGAGCACGAAGCAGTTCAATGGCTTGGGCGTTATCCTCATCGCAGGAACGTCCGATCAGCGTTCGAACCATGAATCCGAATGTGGCACGTTGTGCAATTGCGAAATCGCGGGTCGGCCATATTGTGCGATGCCGATTGGATCGCGACCCCATCCGCCTGCCGGCCGAAACTCCCTGCGCCGTTATGACACTCTAAACAGACTGTGAAAATGACAGGGCGCTTCAGCATGCGGGCGTTTACCGATCCATGCGGTGAGTGGCATGTTTCGCAACCGTCAACCCGCACCGCGGCGTGTTCAAAAAGGAAAGGCCCCCGCTTGTCCGTGTGGCACTTCATGCACGGCTGCTCATTCTGGAGACCGGTGTCAACCATATGCGGCCGCCGGCCCATTTTCCAGGTTGGACTGGCGGCCCCATGCGGGTTATGGCAATCCGAGCAAGTCATGAAGCCCTCATTCACCCGGTGTTTGAAGGGTTGGGAAAACTGGGCGCGAACATCGTTATGGCACCCATAACAGACCTCCGCCTGCCGTTTCGCCAGGAGAGTCCGGTTGGACTCGGGCTGATGAATGGAGTGGCAGGATGTACAGCCAACGCTTGCCTGGGTATGATTGCTGCGGCGGATGTTGGCGCGATTTGTGTCCTTGGCATGACAACGCAGACACGCATCGACTACTTGGTTCGCGGTTAACTCAGAGAACGCGACAATACTCTGTTTTCCGCCCCTCGCATCGACGTGTTTCTTTCCGGGTCCGTGGCACCCTTCACACCCGGCGTCCTCAATGGGAACGTTTGCGGAAACGGTCGACTTGTTGTGCGGGTTTCGGAAAAACTGCAGCGCAACATTCGGGTGGCAGGTTCGGCATGCGGTGCTTCCCGCGTACAGCGGATTGGCTGGCGCCTGAGCTAACGAATTAAGCGCTCCACTTATCGCGAACAAGAGAAAGGAGCAAATCTTGAGGTGTACTGAACCCATGGCGCTATCTACTCAATATAGGGAATCCATCGTTGTCACGGATGTGAATTCTGCAGGCGTCGCCGGATTGGCATCCTGTAAGTCAGCCTATTCTCAGCATGACGCGCCGCCGGCGGCAATCCAGATGTGGGTTCACTCTTGGGCCATGCAGTCCAACGCGACACCGATGGGAACCGATTCGGGCCGCGCCATGGATTTCCACTCGGGCGTTGGGCATCTCGATGTAGATGGGCCAACCGGGACCAACACGACACGCCGCCATTGCTTCCGGAGCGATTTTGCCGGGAACCTCTCGCCCGCCGCGCGAATCATCCGATTCTCAATACGCGCCTGGTTACCGGGGAACCACTCCCGCGAAACTGCTTTCGATCGCCAGCCGGAGCTTTTCCGTGACCGGATCGATATAGCGTTGAATTGGACGTATATCGCGATGCCCGAGAGCGCGGAGAGCGGAAATTCTTCCGGAACCGATGCCGGCAGGATACGCCCATGATTCACCTTTCTTTGTGGGCGACTTCGACAAAACGACAGGGTCCAACAGGGCGAAATCGTTTTCGAAAACCGTTTAACACCAATTCGGGCTCGGGCGCTCGCGACAATTTGCGCGCGTCATTGCTCGCGCTTGCCCGTGAAGTGGATGCTCTCGGCTCGTTTCATGAGAATGCCCAGCCGATTTTCGAAGATTCACGAAAAAGTCCCTGTTCGGGGTACGAAAACCTCTTTTATTCTCAATTACATACAAACATTGCGCGAGCGCGACCCGTCCCAACTTCGAAAATGCGTTTTCGCGTCTTCGGCGGATTGCGCTAAAGTGTTGATTGTAAAGATCAGCCGGGCAAACCATAATTCAGGAAAATCGTTAACCCTTGTAGCTTGATAGGTTTCCGTGAACACCGAGAATAGCAAGACTGGGAACAGAAACACGGGCTGGCTGCTACTCCTTTTAGGAGTCCCAAGGATTGAGAACGGGAACGCCAGCCCGGTCGAAATGAATCCGGTCTCGGCTGACAACCGTTAGCCCATGATGCGCTGCTATCGCGGCGATAAGAAGGTCGGGTTGCGAAAACGTATGACCGGTCTTTCGCCCGCCCTCCAGCAGTAATCGCCACTTCAGAAGTATGTCCTCAGTGACCGGTAGTGTCCGCCGCGGATCAAACATCGGACGAATTTTGAAAGTAAGCCAATCCTGCAAAGCCGCTCTCTTTTGACTATCAGGGTTTAGCTCTATGCCGTATCGAATCTCAGCCAAGCTAACGACGCTGACATATAGGTCAGAGAGCGGAGTAGACGCAATTAACTCGAAAACCTTCCGCTCGGGCTTGGGCTTGCGCAGCTCCGAGATAACGTTGGTATCAAGCAACCATCCCATCAAAGGGCAACATCCCGCGCCAACGGAGAAGGAACGCGAGATGGTTCGATATCGACCTCAGGATAAGGACATTCCTGCAATGCCGCGATCAAATCAGCCCCGGTTCTGGCGTCCGGCCCGGAAGACCGCAACGCAGCCCGGATCAGATCTTCGGGACTCTTAAAGGCTCCGGCTTGCGTCCGCTGCTGGATCAACGCCTCAACATCGGGACTGGTGATTTCAATGGTCATCGTCTTCGCCTCCTTCGTTGCCGTGAACACCTAGAATAGCAAGACTGGAAACCCCATCCCGCTACGCGCGGGCCTTCCGGCGCTGATTCAAAACTTACCGTTTCTGAAACACGGGCGCGGGACGGTCAGGAAATCGCCCTCGACGAATCGCGAAAGAGCGCCGGGTCCCCCCTGGTCAAAATGTTGGTCATTCGTCAGCGCCTGGCTCAGACCTTGCCGCCTCATCGCCACCATAGATGTGCAGTCTGTCAGACTGTATCCTTTGTCTGGACGCGCGGCGTAAAGATCAACACCGGCTTCAAATAACTCGGCGGTGAGAGGTAACACTTTCACGCTCGAACTTGAAACCATACTATTTGCGCTCGCGCTTGCCATAAGGCGAAACTCCGGACCCCAGGCTGCAGAATAGTCTAGATATTCGATCAGAACAGGCTCGGTGGTCACGAGCGAGGCCGAAGACAGGGAGCGGCTGAATTGCGCGGAATCCCGGACGTTGGTGAGGGCTACCCCGTAGAATGTGTCAGCGAAGATCGCCGTCATCGCTTGGGATGGCCGTAAAAATAATGATCGGCCTGGCTGGCTCCATCCCTCGGCAATCGCTCAACCGCCTTCGAATAGCAACACTGGGATCTCAATGAAGCCCAGCCCATTCAACTTGACCCCGAATGCCGTGTAAACGACGCGATCATCCCTTCCAGCTCCCATTCACGCATCCTAATAACCGATTAACTTGGTTGACCGCCGGAATTTGTTGAGCAGCCGGATAGCGGAGGAGCACTTCCCGCCATCGCTGTCGGCTTGAATGGCGGCCAAGGCCACTTCGGCGTTGATCCGCATGAGCGCCATTTCACAGGACGCCTCCGCCTCTTTCGCTTCCTCCAACAACAGTTGAGCGTTTCCTTGCAGGCCGCTGCAAACGCACCATTTCGCGCAAAGGATCAGGCACTTCACATAAATTTCCCGCCGATTGGATAACTGAATCCGGTTTACCGCCAAAAGCGCCGCCTGCAATGCGGACTGCGCCGCTTCGCTATCCGCGGCGGGAGTCGAGAGGGTCTGGAACAGATCATACAATCCGTCATCAACCAAGCCTAGGTTTACCGGGAGAGGGCCAAGAGAACGGAAATGGGCAATTCGATGAAGTCGCGCCTCAATTTGCGGCCAGTCCAGGCGATGGAGTGAAGATCGCCGGCGCCGGGAAATGCGGCGGCTAGAACTCTTTCAGCGGAGAGGAATGCCGATTGAGATTGGGGTGCGCGCCATGGGTAGTGAAGGCAAAGACCGTAGATGGAAAGGATAGCGGCCTGTGCGATTAGGATCCGCAGTACGGCCGCAAAGCGCTATTCCTTCTTCGGCCAAGCTGGCGGCGTCCCGAATGTCGCCGAGCACCAGAGTAATTTCGGCAAGGTGACGGTTGCCGACAATCGCGGATTCCAGATCCGGGCCGTTCCGCGTGTGCGCCGCAAGCAGGCCAGTGAAGACGCGGCTGGCATCCCGCAATGGGTTCGTGGCACCCTTCACACGCGGCGTCCTCAATGGGGACTTTTGCCGATACCGTCGACTTGTTGTGCGGATTCCGGAAAAACTGCGGCGCGACATTCGGGTGGCAGCTCCGGCAAGCGTTGCTTCCCGCATACGCCGGATTCGTGCCGGTGCCGGACTTGGCTGCGGCGTGGGAGAGAAACGGAAACGTCCCAGTCATCGCGAGCACGAGAAGAATGCGGATTTTGACTGTTACCGGACCCATGGCGCTATCTAATCAATATAGGGAAGTCGGCCTCGTCACCCTTGTCAAATCTGCTTGACGCCAGACAGTCCTTGGGGTTCCATCGCCGAGCGGCGATTGCGAGAGACCGCTCGGCGGCGGACCACTCGATCGAGACCACCTTGACTCTTGGCGCTCGCTGTTTCCCTCCACTTTCGTCGTGGCCTCGGAGGCGATTCGGCGCATTCTTCGATCAGTGGGTTATTCTGCCGCCGCGGCGATTTCCGTGATAGACATTCTCGAAGCCGGATGGAAGAGCTCAACTTACCGGATCTGACTCGTGTGGAGTCTTCCGAATCATAGGGCGCCGATCTGTTACTGCATGTGTCCGGCTGGACGCGCATCGCTTGCAGGGATTATCGAATTTTCGTGTGTGCCCGGCGGCGCTTTGCACCGGCATTCCCGGTTGCGCCAGCGCCGGACGGGCCCCAAAAGTCCTCTTGCAAGCCCCGCCTTTGAAGCGCAAGATGAAGGTGTACTCATTTATATCCACTCGACAAAGGAGCCTACATGATCATTATCCGAACCCTCTTATTGGTCCTGGCGGCGTACGTCGTTTTCGCCCAGGACAAACCGAAAATTCACAAGATTGGCGACGTCACCGTCACGGGAAGTTTCCGTACTCGCGTCGAAAGTTGGGACTGGTTTGAACCCGGTTCCGGTGATCCCAGCTACACGTTTTCCGGCAGTCTGCTGCGCCTGAATCTCTCGCAAGCCAAAGAGAAATTCAGTTGGGCCGCTGAGTTCGCCATTCCTGTTCTGCTCAATCTGCCCGACAACGCAGTGGCGCCTGGCGTCCAGGGAGCCTTGGGGCTCGGTGCCAACTACTTCACCGCCAATAACCGCAATTCGAGTGCCGTCATGTTCTTTCCCAAACAGGCCTGGTTGCAGTGGAAGACCGCGGCCGGCCAGTTCCGTGTGGGCCGCGTCGAATTCGCCGACGGCTCGGAGACCGCGCCGAAGAACGCAACCCTCGCCGCGTTGAAGACCACCCGCATCAACATGCGCTTGATCGGCCACTTCGGCTGGACGCACGTCGGCCGGTCCTTCGACGGCATGCTCTATTCAAAAACCCGTGCCAACGGCCAATTTACGTTCCTGGGCGCGATACCCACGCGTGGCGTTTTCCAGACTGATGGCTGGGGCTGGAATCAAGCCGCGCTCGGCTACGCCGCCTACACCAAGCCTTGGGGGAAAGGGGCCCACACTGCCGATACGCGGGTCTTCGCGCTCTACTACCAGGACTGGCGCACAAACGTTTTGAAGACGGATAATCGCACCGCCGCCGCTCGCAATCTGGATCGCGCCAACGTCGCGATCACCACGTTCGGCGGCCACTCCGTGCACGCCATCGATACCAAGCCCGCGACGTTCGACGTGCTCTTCTGGGGCGCCGCGCAAACCGGCCGCTGGGGCGTGGAGAACCACCGCGCCTACGCCGTAACGGCCGAATCCGGCTTTCAGCCCAAAGCCAAGGCGACGTTGAAATGGAAGCCCTGGATCCGCGGCGGCTACGGCCAATCGAGCGGCGATGGCAACACGGCCGACGGGACCCACAACACGTTTTTCCAGGTCCTGCCCACGCCCCGGCCTTTCGCGCGTTTCCCGTTCTTCAACATCAGACATCCTGATCTCCAAGGAAATTACATCGAGCCAATTTCGTAGACGAGGCGCAAATCGGTACCCGGGAAAACGGTCTCGGTGGCGTTGAGTTGAACGCAGAGATGTCGAGCGGCGACGTCGTGTGCGTTCTGCGCGAGATGATG
>CAMDKT010000019.1 GCA_945900935.1 Candidatus Sulfopaludibacter sp. SbA3
TACGAAACGGGCGTCAAAGTAACAGACTTGCAAATGGAAGAACTCAGCATCCGGTGGCATAAGACACACCCGGAATGGAATTACACGCTCAAACCTCGATCTTAGATTGTCTGTTAGGCTGCTTCGTACATATTATTGTTCCGGCTACCCTAAGTTATTTTGGCCAGCAATTACGGGAATCGGCGTTGCCACCATTGGCAGATATCGAGACGCGTGGACGGCACGATGTGCAGGCACGGCTGGAACGAGCGACAAGCGATTGCCCGAACAGATACACCAAGGGGCAGCGCTCCTTCGAACTTCTGGGGAAACTGAATCCGGATACGCTTGAACAACTTCCGAGCTTCAAGCGAGCGCGGCGGATCTTGGAGGCCAATTTATGATCATTCTTCTTTTGTTGATAGGAACCGCGTTGTCGGCCCAGCCCCCCGGGTTTAACTACGACGAAGCCAAGGTGCCGAAGTATACGCTGCCGGATCCGCTGGTGATGGCGGATGGTACGCCCGTTAAAGACGAAACGATGTGGCGGAAACAGCGGCGGCCGGAGATCTTGGGGCTATTCGCGGAACAGGTCTATGGGCACACGCCGAAGACGCGGCTGAAGCTGCGGACCGAGACCTTGGAAATTGATAAGGGCTCGCACGGCGGGTTGGCGACGCGCAAGCAAGTCCGGGTTTGGTTTGGGCCGGCGGCGGATGCTCCGTTTATGGACTTGTTGATCTACTTGCCGAACGGGGTGAAGGGGCGCGTTCCGGCGTTTCTTGGCTTAAACTTTGGCGGGAATCATACGACGCAGCCGGACACGGAGATTCGAGTTACTAAAAGCTGGGTCCGGTCGAAAGTAAATAACTTTCAGGCTTCCGAGAAAGATCGGGGAGCGGAGGCGAGCCTCTGGCCTATAGATATGATCCTGAAGCGGGGTTATGCGGTTATTACCGCCTACTACGGAGATATCGAGCCGGACTTTGACGATGGGTATAAAAATGGCGTGCAACCTTTGTTCTATAAGCCGGGGCAGACGCGCCCGGAGGCGAATGAGTGGGGCTCGCTGGGGGAATGGGCGTGGGGACTTAGCCGCGCTTTGGATGTGTTGGAAAAAGAAAAAGCCATCGATTCATCGAAAGTTGTACTGCATGGCCATTCGCGACTGGGGAAGGCGGCTTTGTGGGCCGGGGCGCAGGATGAGCGATTCGCGATTGTGATTTCGAATGACTCCGGCGAAGGCGGGGCGGCGCTGGCGCGGCGTCGGTTTGGGGAGACGACGGCGCGGATTAACACGTCGTTTCCGCATTGGTTTGATGGGAATTTCAAGCAGTATAACGATAAGGAAGATTCGATGCCCGTGGATCAGCATATGCTGCTGGCATTGATTGCGCCGCGTCCGTTGTATGTGAACTCGGCTGTTGAGGACGCATGGGCGGATCCTCGCGGGGAATTTTTGGGAGCGCTTGGCGCCGATCCGGTTTACCGGCTATTGGGCATGCCCGGTTTGTTAGTCAATGAACATCCGGCGGTGGAAAAGCCGTCTTTAGACGGGACGATCGGCTACCACATTCGGAATGGGAAGCATGATGTGACGAGTTATGACTGGACGCAGTGGATGAATTTCGCGGATCGGCATTTCAAGAAGTAAGTTACTTTTTCTTTTTGCCAGTGTCGGGGCGCGTGTCTTTCACAAAGCCGTCGCGGTTTGGCATTTTCACTTTCGGCAGCGTCTGGGCGTTCATTTCGTCTTTTTCGCCGATGATTCCGTTCAAGTGGAGGATTAGCGCCGTTACGGCATAGGTCTGATTGGCGTCGAGAAGGCCGGGGTTGTCGAAAGGCATGGCGCGGTGGACGTAGTCATAGATCGTCGTGGCGTAGGGCCAGAAGCTGCCCACTGTTTTCAGAGGTTTGGCTGTACTTAGCGTGCCTTTGCCGCCGGCGAGCGGGCCTTCCTCGTCGCCCTGGCCTTGTTTTCCGTGGCAACGGGCGCAACGTCGTTCATAGATGTCGCGGCCATCGGCGGCGGTGCCTTTGCCGGGCGGCAGTCCGGTTCCGTCAGGCGCTATGAACTGGTCGGTCGACTTGATATCCGCCGCAGTGGCGGCGCGGCCGACGTGATACTTCTGGGCGCTTGCGGCGCAAATTGTTAGTAAGATGACGGGCAGCAACTTAGCCATTTTTCACGCTCCCATCGGCGGCGATCTTCCATACCTTTACGCCGTTGTAGTGATAGGCCGAGTTCATCCCCCGGGCCGCTGTAAGTTCGTCGCGGCCAGGCTGTGTGTAGCCGGAGGAATCGACGGCGCGAGCAACGATTTCGGTCTCTTTGCCGTCCCAATGCCAGGGCAAACGAAAGCGGGTGAAGGCCTTGGGCAGGCGCGGTTCCTGCAATGCCGCTTTTTGCCAGGTTTTACCGCCGTCGGTGGAGACATCGACGCGATCAATTACGCCGCGACCGCTCCAGGCGAGGCCGCGAATTTCCTGGAAGCCGGGGCCAGTCAGTTTCTGTCCGCCGCTGGGATAAGTGATAACGCTTTTCGCGTCCATGACGAAAGTGAATTGGCGAGAAGTGCCGTCGGCGAGTAAGTCCGTATATTTCGATGTCTCGTCTTTTGTCTGGTTGGGTTGATCGACGACTTTGATTTGTCTCAACCATTTGACGTTGACGTTTCCTTCATAGCCCGGAACAACGAGGCGGAGCGGATAGCCTTGCTCCGGGCGAATGGCTTCGCCGTTCTGCGCGTAGGCGACCAGGCAGTCATCAAGCGCCTTATCAATAGGCAGGCTGCGGCTCATTTTGCAGGCGTCGGCGCCTTCGGCCACCAGCCACTTCCCTTCCTTCTTCAGGCCGGCTTCTTCGAGGAGAATCTTGAGCGGAACGCCGGTCCATTCGCTGCAACTGGCGAGGCCGAAACTGGCGGCGGCGTTGGCTCCGCCGGGGGCTTTCCACTCGCCGCCGGAGTTGCCGGCGCATTCGACGAAGTAAATATGCGAGGCCGAGGGGAGGCGTTTGAGATCGGCGACGGTGAAGACGAGCGGGCGGTCAACCAGGCCGTGAAGAAGAAGGGTGTGTTTGGCGGGGTCGAGTTCGGGGACGCCGGCGTGGTGACGCTCGAAGTGCAATGAGGAAGGCGTGATGATGCCTTCGGTTTCGGCTAATGGCGTGCGCGTGGAGCCGATTTGCGGGCGTTTCAGATCCGGGACGGCGCGCTTGGCGGTTTCGAACTGAGAGCGTTCGCCATAGGCGCGAATCGGTTTACCCAATTCGCTGGGAAGTTTTTCTTCTTCAGTCTTCGCGCCGGGTTGAGCGCCGCAGCCGGCGAGGGCGGCGATGCCGGAGAGTTGGAGGAAACTGCGGCGTGGGTTTTTAGGCACGCAGAGATTTTATCACTGCTTTACCGGCGCGCGTCGATGTAACGGCGATCGAAGAAATAAAAGAAGCCGTCCTCAGCCCCGATTAACAGATCCAACTTGCCGTCGCCGTTCCAGTCGGCGGCGTTGGGCGTGGGGTTGTGTCCGGCGAGCGGGGCGCGCGTGAGCAGACCGCGAAGAATCATCACCGGGCGTTCCAGCGTGCCGCGATTCTCGTACCACAGCGGGCCCTGATCGGAGTCCGTAAGCAGGTCGAGATCGCCGTCGCCGTCCCAATCGACGAGGTCGATTTTGCGGCGGCCGCTGGCGCCCGCCCGACCGTTGGCGAGGTTCAGGAAACGGCCGGATTCGGTGACGAAGATACGCTCCGGGGCATTCAGGACCAAGCGGCCATTTTGCTTCTCGCGGCGGAAGAGGCAGAGATAGCCCTGATGATTCAACATGACGAGATCGGGGAGTTCGTCGCGGTCCCAATCGACGACTTCAGGCGTGGTCCGCCATTGTGTGAGTAACTGCTGGCCCACGGGTTCCCACCAGACCCATTCGGGCTTGGGCGTCAAGCCGGGCCATTCTACTTCAATGTTACGGGCGGCCTCCAACTCCTGTAAGTTACCCGTTCCTTTGTACCAGACCACTTCGCCCGAGATGTCATTCACGACTAAGTCGAGTTTGCCATCCAAATCCCAATCGGCGACGGTGGGATTGGCATAACCCCATTTCGCTTCGGCCGGACCCTGGACCGATTTGTTTGCGCCCGCGACACGGCGAATGGGCTTGCCGTTGGCGCGGAAATAACCCCGGGCCGTAAACTCGGGGACTTCGCGGGAGCCGGTGTTTTCAAACCATTCAATGTACCCGGCGGAGTTACCGGAGACAAGATCGAGTTTCCCGTCGCCGTTCCAATCGACAGCGACGGGCCGGGCGAGCGAACCGCTTTTCACGAATGGATCGAGCTGTTCCAGTTGCTTGGGCTGTGCCCATTTGGGCTCCTGCCCGAAGGGCGAGAGGTTCTCAACGAAAGTAAGTGTACCGCCCTCTTCACCGATCAGGAGTGACGGGCGTCCGTCTTTGTGCCATTCGATAACGCGGGGCTGGATCATTTCCAAATCGAGGCGGAAGGGGAGGACGGCGGATTTCGTAAGATCGGCGTGTGGATGAAGAGTGACATAGTCAAGGAAGCTGCCGATGAGTAAGTCCGGCTTTGTACCGGATTTCCAGCGGAAGAGTTGCGGCGCGGGAGATCCATAAGAATCGATGGCAAGTTTGACAGGTTCTTCGTATTTAGGCACCGCGTTAGTTCCGGTGTTGCGCCAGAAGTAGACGTAGCCATGAAGGGGACCGCGGAGCCATTCCCCTTTGGCGTTGAAGGCGTCGTCCCAGCCGTAATCGCGCCAGTCGCTGACGCCATTGAGTAGATCGATTTTGCCATCGCCGTCCCAATCGGCGGGGAGCCAGAGATCGTCGCGGCCGACGTGGTATTCGCGTTTGAGATTGAATTGGCGGGGCTGATTGAAGCCGTTGCGTCGAATGTCGGAAAACCAGCGGCCGCCGGCGGCGGTGGCGTCGATTTTGCCGTCACCATTAACGTCGCCGGTGGCGAGGTCTTTTAGCGCGGGACCGAGCCAGGCGGCGCGGTCGAAAAGCGGTTCGGCGGCCGTGCCGATGTTACGAAACAAGTAAGTCCCGTTGTAAGGGCGATCGGGCGAGGCGACAAGTAAGTCAAGGTCGCCATCGCCGTCCCAATCGATGGCGGCGGCGTGGGAATACAGGCCGACGGCGAGTTTGCCGCGAACGCCCGCGCGGCCGAAGGTGACGCGATCGCCGCTGCCGACCATGGCGGGGCCGGCCAGGCGTTCGGTTTCCCCCTGGCCGAACCCATCCCAGGTGACGACATATTTCCCGGCACCGGTGGAGACGAAGTGGAGGACGGCGGTGGGGCGGCGGTACTCAACTTTTACCAGAATGGGCTTGCGGCCGATTTCTTCGTAGAGACGGACGGAATCGGGGGAGAAGCCGCGGGCGGCGGGAATTTCCAGGCGAATGGGGACGCCGGCGGGCGAGTCGGCTTCTAAGGAATTGGATTGCCGATTCTTGTCGGCGGCGAGGGTGGCGACGGCACAGAGAAGGAGAATTAGAAACCGCATTGTATCCAGGATACTGTTTCGGGGGATACTGCTTCCGACTGCAAGGCAGGATATACGGGATCCGGCGGAATATCTGTTGTGTGAGAATGAATACGTTTTTGCAGGCTTTCCGCGATTGGGAGCGATTGCGATTCCGGCGGCATGGGCGGGAAGTTGTGGAACGCTTGGATCGAGTGTTGATCGCGCTGTTGGCGGCGCGCGTCGTGAATTCAATGGAAACGCCGGGAATGCGTGTAGCGCTCAGGTAAGTGAGTTGCTAGTCCGGAACGCCGGTAGGGATGCTGCCGCCGGGAGCCTCATTGGCGGGGAGCCAGCGGCCGAGTGCGGATTTGATTTCTGTAAGTGCCGAGTTACCGGCGAGGTTGATCCACTCATTCGGATCCTGACGGCGATCGTATAACTCCTCGCCTCCGTCATGATATCGGATGTAACTCCAGCGTTCGGCGCGAATGGAGTGATTGCCTCTGGAGTAAGTTGTGATGGCCGGACGGTCCCATTGGCGTTCCGGATCTGTGAGTAGCGGGCGCAGGCTGACGCCGTCGAGGCCAGGCGGCGTTGGCAGACCGGCGAGATCGGTCAGCGTCGGATACAGATCGATGAGGCCAACCGGGCGGTGGCAACGGGTGGCGGGTTTGGTTACACCGGGAGCGTTAACAATGAATGGAACGTGAGTGGCGCGGTACCAGAGACTTTGCTTGTGCCAGTGCCATTTTTCGCCGAGGTGGTAGCCGTGATCGGACCAAAGTACCACGATGGTATTGGCGCGATGGGGGCTCGAATCGAGAGCGTCGAGCATGCGGCCGATCATGGCGTCGGAGAACGAGATGCATGCCATATAGGCCTGGACTGCGCGTTTCCAGTTACCGGTGCTGACAAGGAGGTCGTGACGCGAATGCTGATTCAGCGCGACGCGGCGGGCGAATGGGGGAACGTCGGCGAGGTCGTCATCCTTGACGGCCGGCAGAACGATGGAATCGAGCGGGTAGAGATCGAAATATTTCTTCGGAACGAACCAGGGAATGTGGGGCCGGAACATTCCGGCGGCGAGGAAGAAGGGTTTGTCGTGTTTTTCGCGGAGGACTTGACCGGCCCAGGAGGCGACTTTGTAATCGGGCATGGCGGTTTCATCGGCGTCGAGCGGCGCCCAATCGAAGTTGCGCCAACTGACGGAGGGCATCGGGGTGACGGGGCGTTCGGGCTCCGGATCGGGGGGAAAGCTGTAGCGGTCCGTCCAGTTGTTGGCGCGGCCGTCGGGGTCCCAGAAGAAGTAGGTGTCCCAGCTCTGAGGGTCGTTGAAACCTTTGCCATGATGGAAGACCTTGCCGCCGCCGAGAGTTTTGTAGCCGTTGGCGCGGAAGTGTTGCGGGAGGGTGACGACATTGGGGAGTTGCGCGCGCCAGGGCTTTTCATCGTTGCCGTAAATGCCGGTAGTGGAGGGACGGCGGCCGGTGAGCAGAGCGGTGCGCGAGGGGTTGCAGATGGGCGCGGCGGTATGAGCGTCGGTGAAGAGCAGGCCGGACGCGGCGAGGCGATCGAGGTTCGGCGTCTTAACCTGCGGATGTCCACCGAGTGCGCCAACCCAATCGTTCCAATCGTCGACGGCGATCATGAAGACGTTGGGGCGGCGGGCTTGCGCGGAGGCGAGGGCGGCGGAGGCCAGGAACGAGCGGCGCGTCATGGCGTGAATTATATCGGGATTCGCGCGGGAGGTTAAACTAGCGCAGTTCGCGAATGCGGAAGTTGCGGAACCAGGCATCGCCGCCGTGATGGGTGAGGACGATTGGATAGGCTCTGGTTTTGTTGTTCCTGAGCTCGTCGAGATGGGCGGGTTTGGGAATGTCGGCGCGGGATTGGCTTTCCATGGAGAAGCGCAGTCCGGGGGATTCGAGATCGGCGTCAACGACTTTGACGCCGTTGATCCAGTGTTCAAGTTGGCGGCCATTGACGACGATTTTGGCGCGATGCCATTGGCCGACGGGGGTTGCGGGAAGATGCTTCGGAGCTTGGTAGAGATAGAGCGCGCCGGTGCCGTGGCTGGGGTGGAGTTTGGCGTCGGCGACGTTGGCGTCGTCAATCAGTTGAAGTTCGAAACCGAGGGCTTTGGGCACTTCCGGATCGATGCGGCCGATGAGGGGATTGGGCCTCATGCCGAAGACCAGATATTTGACGCCGCTGTTGGCGCCCTTGCCAATTTTCCATTCGAATTCGCATTCGAAGTTGCGGTAGTTTTTTGTGGTGGAAATATCGACGCGGGGCGCGGTGGGGATGGAGTGGATAGCTCCGTCCTCCCTGTTCCAGGCGTGCGCGGGGAACTCGGCCTTGCTTTGGGTACGCCAAGTAGGAATTTCCCACGGGCCGGGTTGCGAGGCGAGCGATAACGCGAAGAGGACGAGACTACTTTTCGTCATAACCACGAAGCTTGCGCGCCCAGATATTGCGGTAGCGGACGGGCTCGTTGTGATCCTGGAGCATGAGCGGTTCTTCGGCGGCGTGGGCCTTGAAGGCGGCGACGGTGCGATGGGCCATGGGGGCGACCACTTTCTGATGATGATGGAGCATAACGCCGTTGTGCATCACTGTGACGTAGGGGTGTTTGACGAGCTTGTCGCCTTCGAATTTCGGGGCTTCCCAGAAGATGTCGTAGTAGTTCCAATCGCCGCGCTTTTTGATGGCATTGACGAGGGGCGACCACTGGCCGTAGATAGCACCGGCCTGGCCATCGGCGTAGGTTGGATTCTCCCAGCTATCGAGAACCTGGATTTCGTAGCGGCTCATCACGATGACGCCGCTGTTGCCGCGCATCTGCGAATTGCCGAGGATTTCCTGCGGCGAGGCCCATTCGATGTGCAGTTGCATGTCGCCGAATTTTTCTTTGGTAACCGCGTCACCGGCGCTGTTGGCGACTTCCATGTAGCCGTTTTCGAGCTTCCATTTGGCGGGAGGAGTGTCGCGTTTACCGTTAAAAGTCCACTGGTCCAGGCTCTTGCCGTCGAATAGAATAACCGCGTCGGAGGGAGGGTTCGTGGGCAGCGTGCCGGGGGTGATCTGGCGCGGAGTGGGACGGTCGATATCGTGGACCTTCCACTTCTGCTCGGGGATCACGGGCGTGTCGGAATAGCCGACGGGCTGGTTCCAACGGCCTGCGCCCCCCTTCTTCTTTTGGGCTTGCGCCATGAGTAGAACGGCCGCCGTGGACACGATGCCGAGAATAAGGAGTTTCCGCTTCATAACGGGCCTACTTTATCACAGGAGCATTATGATGGAAGAATACGCATGGAGAACATAGAGATCGCTCGCGTACTGGCGGAGACCGCCGATTTGATGGAGATTGCGGCCGAGGATGGCTTTCGAATTCGTTCCTATCGGAATGCGGCCTCGGTAATTGAAGGGCATCCCGAGCGGGTGGCTAACATTTTGCGCGATCCCTCAAGGAAGGTGACCGATATTCCGGGGATCGGCAAGGGGATTGCGGCGGTGCTTGCGGAGTTGGACGAGCGCGGCACGTTTGCGCGGCGCGATGAGTTGATGGCGAAGTATCCGCCGACGGCGCTGGAGATGCTGCATATACAGGGGCTGGGGCCGAAGACGATTGCGCTGTTGATTGAGACGTTTCGGATTTCGACTTTGGATGATTTGAAGCGATTAGCGGAGGAGCAGAAGATACGAACGCTGCCTCGGCTGGGGGCGAAATTAGAGGAAAAGGTGCTGCGCGGGATTGAGCAGTACCGTCGTTCGGCGGGGCGGTTTTTGTTGAATTTCGCGTCTCAGACGGCGGAAGAATTGACGGCGTATTTGGGGGCGGTGGAGGGGGTTGAGAAGGTAACGACGGCGGGGTCTTTCCGGCGCGCGAAAGATACGGTGGGGGATTTGGATTTACTGGTGACGGGGCCGGGCGCGGGGGCGGCGCTGGACCGGTTTGCGGCGCATCCGAAGGTGCAGGAATTGTTGGCCAAGGGGGAGAATAAGGCAAGTGCGCGGTTTGGAATTGAAGGGATACAGGTGGACGTGCGGGCACTGCCGGCGGCGAGTTTTGGGGCGGCGTTGCAGTATTTCACCGGGTCGAAAGAGCACAACGTGGCGCTGCGGCAGCGCGCGTTGAAGATGGGCATGACGCTGAATGAATACGGCCTGTTCACGGTCGATGGAAAGGTGTTGGCGGCGTCGGAAACGGAAGAGGACATTTACGGGAAGTTGGGGTTGGCCTGGATTCCGCCGGAGATGCGGGAGAACCAGGGCGAGATAGAGGCGGCGGAGCGGGGCTTGTTGCCTTTGTTATTGGAGTTGGGCGATATGCAGGGCGATTTGCACATGCATACGCGAGAGTCCGACGGGCGGGCGACTTTGGAGGAGATGGCCGAGACGGCGCGCGGGCATGGGTATGGGTATATCGCGATCACGGATCATTCGAAGGCGCTGGCGATGGCGAACGGATTGAATGAGGCGCGGACGATTGCGTTTGCGCAACGCGTGCGTTCTATGGACCAGGAAGCGTTGGGGATCCGGGTGATGAGCGGGATTGAGTGCGACATTTTGAAGGACGGGCGGATGGATTTGGACGACGAGGCGTTGGGCCAATTGGACCTGGTGATTGCCAGCGTTCATAGCTACATGAGCTTGTCGAATGAAGAGATGACGGACCGTTATTTGCGGTGTTTGGAGAACCCGTTTGTGAAAGTGCTGGGGCATCCGACGGGGCGTGTGCTGCTGCACCGGGACGCCTACGTGTACAACTTCGAACGGATCGCGAGCGAGGCCGCCGCGCGGGGTGTGGCGATGGAAATTAATGCGAGTCCGGAGCGGCTGGATCTCCATGCGGTGTTGATACGCATCGCGAAATCGAAGGGATGCCGGTTTACGATTTCGACGGATGCGCATCATCCGAAACACATGGCGAACATGCAATATGGGGTGCGGATGGCACGGCGCGGATGGTTGACGCGCGGGGACGTGTTGAACACGCTGCCGTACGAAGAATTCAGGAGCGCATTGCGGAAATGAAAATTATCAAAAGTGAAGAGTTGCTGCGGACGCCGATTTTTTGGGTGACGATGGACAAGGCGATTGATCCGGAGGGCTTTGAGATTGACCGGGCGATCGTTCAGCACGGCGGGAGTTCAGTGGTAATGCCGGTGGATGAAAAGGGGCGTGTTTTGTTGGCTCGTCAATATCGGCTACCGGCGCGGGATTATCTTTGGGAGATTCCGGCGGGACGGATGGACCCTGGCGAGACGCCGTTGCAGGCGGCGAAACGCGAGTTGAAGGAGGAGACGGGGCTCTCGGCGAAGAAGTGGACGAAGCTGTTTGGTTTGTATATGAGCCCGGGCTTTTTGGCCGAGAAAATGCATATTTATGTAGCGCGGGAATTGAAGCAGGGGAAGACGAATTTCATGGGCGATGAGCGGATTGAGTCGCGTTGGTACACGGCCAGGGAGATGAACGAGATGATCAAGACAGGGAAGATTATTGATGGGAAGACGATTGTGGCCTGGCTTTCGTGGCGGACGCTGTTCAAGTAGGATTTCAAGATGCGACTCATTCTCGTTGGATTGATTTGTGCGTGCGTGGGGATGGCGGCGGACGTGCTTGTGATCGGCGACTCCATTTCGATTGGCTACACGCCCGCGGTGACGGCGCTGTTAGCCGGGAAGGCTGACGTGAAACATCACGAAGGCAATGCGGCGCATACGAATAATGGCGTGGCGAAATTGGAGGAGTGGCTCGGCGCGGAGAAATTGAAAGTGATTACTTTCAATTTCGGATTGCATGATTTGAAGATCATGGAGAATGGGCGGCATCAGGTGGGGATTGCAGAGTATGAGAAGAATTTGGATGTGATCGCGGGCAGGCTGCGGAAGACGGGCGCGCGATTGTTGTTCCTCACCACGACTCCGGTGCCGGAAGGGAAACTGTCGCCGCCGCGCAGGCCTGGCGATGACGTGTTGTTCAATGCGGCGGCGCGGCGGGTGATGAAGAAGCACAAGATTCGCGTGGTGGATTTATACGCGTTCGCCAAGCCTCGGCTGGCGGAGATACAGACTCCGGCGAATGTACACTTCACGAAAGCGGGCTCGGCTGCTTTGGCGGAAGTGGTGGCGAAGGCAATTAAGGAGCAGTTGAAAAAATGATGATCACTTCCCTTCCCGGCACGGAGTTGCGCGTATCGCGGCTTTGTCTGGGCACGATGACGTTCGGCTCGCAAGTCGATGAGGCGGGATCGCTGGCGATGGTGGATCTGGCGCTGGACGCCGGGATTAATTTCTTCGACACGGCGAATGTATACAACGCCGGGCGGAGTGAGGAAATCATGGCGAAGGCCATGGCGGGGCGGCGCGACAAGTTCGTGCTGGCGACGAAGGTGCGCGGCAGGATGGGCGATGGACCCGATGAACAGGGGCTTTCGCGCGCGGCGATTGTGAAGCAGTGCGAGGCCTCGCTGCGCCGTTTAGGGACCGACGTCATCGACGTTTACTACATGCACATGCAGGATCATGCCGTGCCCATTGAGGAATCGCTGGCGGCTATCGATTCGCTGGTGAAGGCGGGGAAAGTTCGCTATCCGGCGGTTTCGAATTTCGGCGCCTGGCAGATTTTGGAAATGCAGAATTTGGCGGCGGCGCGCGCTTGGACCCCGGTGCATATTTGCCAGCCGATGTATAACCTGTTGGCGCGAAATATCGAGGCCGAATTGTTGCCGATGGCGAAGAAACATGGCGTTTCGACGTTTGTGTATAACCCGTTGGCGGGCGGCTTGTTGACCGGCAAGCATACGCCGGCTGAGGCGATGAAGGGCAGCCGTTTCGATGGCAACAAGATGTATCGCGATCGCTACTGGTTCAATGAGCAATTCGACGCGGTGGCCGAGTTGTCGTTTGCGGCCGGGGAGGCGCACCGGAGTTTGGTGAGCATCGCGCTCAATTGGATTCTGCATCACACCGCGGCGACGGGATTGATTCTTGGCGCATCGCAAATGCGGCATTTGACAGCCAATATTGCGGCTTGCAATGAGGGGCCGCTGGATGAGGCCACGCTCGCCGTTTGCGAGTCCGTGTGGAAACGGCTGCGCGGCGTCACTCCAGAATACATTCGATGAAGCTGGTACTAATCCTGTTGGGCGCGGCGGCGATGCACGCGCAGAGTGTTGTGATCAGCCAGATTTATGGCGGTGGCGGCAACACCGGCGCGGTGTGGCGAAACGATTTCGTGGAGTTGTTCAACCGAGGGACGGAGCCGGTTTCGGTGGCCGGTTGGAGCGTGCAGTACGCGTCGGCGACGGGCACGACGTGGCAGGTTGCGCCGATCGACGGGATGATCGGGCCGGGCCAGTATTTCCTGGTGCAATTGGCGGGCGGGGCGGGCGGGACGCAATCGCTGCCGGTGCCCGACGCGACGGGCGCGTTGGCGCTGGGCGCGACGGCGGGGAAGATCGCGTTGTCGCGAAATGGTACGCCGTTGCAGGAAGCTGCGAATCGGCCATTTGTTCAGGATTTGGTGGGTTATGGAACGACGGCCACGGATTTCAAGATCGCGCCAACGCGGGATCTTTCGAATACCACGGCGGCGATCCGCGCTGGCGGCGGGTGTGTCGACACCGGCAATAATCAGGCTGATTTCGCGGTTGGCGCGCCGGTCCCACGAAATGGTTCGGCGGCGAGAAATGATTGTAGCGCCGCGCCGATTCCGGCGTTGCGACTGAAGATCAGCCAGATTCAGGGGAGCGGGGATTTGTCGCCGTATGTGGATAAGCGCGTGGTGACGCGGGGAGTGGTTTATGCGCGGCGAACGAATGGGTTTTACATCCAGAGTTTACCCGGTGATCAGGACGCGGACGATTCGACCAGCGAGGGAATTCTAGTATTCACAAGCAGCGCTCCGCCGGTGGATGCCGCCGTCGGGAACGTGGTGGATGTGGATGGAGTTGTTGCGGAGTTCAGACCGGCATCGGACCCTGGGAGCGCGACGTTGACGGAACTGACTGGGCCGGTGGTGACGGTGTTGAGCACTGGCCAAACCCTGCCCACACCGCTGGTTTTGACAGGCGTCGATTGGGAACGCTGGGAAGGGATGCGGATAAGCGCCGCGTTGAACGTTACCGCGCCAACGGGCGGTACGTTTAACGATGCACGCGGAGACTCCGCCAGCAATGGATTATTCTATGGCGTGCTGGGCGGGCCGCGTCCGTTTCGACGGACGGGAATCGACGGCGAAAATACGGTGGGCCGCTTGCGCGTGGATTCGCGCGCACTGGGCGGGGCGGCGTTGGAGGCAGTTCCTGGGGACAGCTTGAGCGTGACGGGACCGCTCGATTACGGAGCCCGGACATTTACGTTGCTGCCGGAAGGGGCGACGGTAACGCAATCGGGCCGCCGCACGCCGCTTCCACTGCCTGCTCCTGCCACTGGCGAGTTCACAATCGCCACGCTGAACTTACAGCGCTTCTTCAATTCCGCCGCGGCTTTCCCTACGCGAGTGGCAAAGTTGAAACTGTACATTCAAAACATCCTGCGGTCACCGGATATTATTGCCGTTCAGGAAGTGGGAAGCCTCGCCGCGCTGGAAGCGGTGGCGGCGGAGCTTGGCGGTTATCGCGCCTTCGTGGGAGCCACGAACGACATCTCAGGAATCGCGCCGGGGTTCCTGGTGAAGACCGCGACTGTCACCGCATTGACGGCGGCCTCATTCGCGGCGGACCTGAAATTCGGCGCGGACAATCAATTGGTTCATGACAGGCCGCCTTTTCGCCTCGACGCGGCGGTAGGCAATCAGCGCGTGGCGCTGCTATGCGTGCATAACCGTTCGCTTATAGGCGTGGCGGACTCGCGGGTGCAGGCCAAGCGGAAGGCGCAGGCGGAGTCCATCAACTTCCTGGCTCGAGGGATCGCCGCCGAGAATATCCCCTTCGCAATTCTCGGCGATTTCAACGCGTTTCCGTTTGACGACGGCTACGCCGACCTTCCGGCGCTCATCGGCAACGGGCTGAACCTCACAAACATCAACCCGCTGTTGAAGAATGGCGACAATTACTCCTACGTCTTCAACGGCGCCACGCAGGCGTTGGACCACATCCTGCTGAGCCCCGCAATGCGGCAATGGACCACGCGCGCTGCATACGCGGGCGCGAATGCCGACTTTCCGGAATCGTTCCGCGCGGATCGGACGAGCCCCCTGCGTATTTCCGATCACGACGCGGCGATGGCGTGGTTCCGTCTCGATGCTGTTCCCTTTACCGCGTTGAGCATCACCAGCGCCGCGAGTTACCAACCGGGCAGCATTGCGCCTTCCGAAATTTTGACGATATTCGGCCTGGACCTGAGCGGCACGCGTCTGCTGATCGACGGGAAGGCGGCGACGCTCCTCTACCAAAGCCCGGCGCAGTGGACCGTCTCCGCCCCGGCCGATCTACGAACCGATGGAACCGTGGAGGTACTGCTGGAACGCAATGGACAAAGGGTCCACGCGGTAGAAATGCCAGTGGCTCGATCCGCGCCGGCGCTGTTCAACACGCAGCCAAACGGGCGGCGGGGCAAGATCGTCGAGTTGTGGGGTACCGGATACGGCAACGTTCTGACCACGACGGCGCGGGTGTGCGGATTGCCCGCTGACGTCCTTTACAGCGGCGAGGCGGCCGGCGGCCCCTGGCAAATCAACGTCCGCATCCCGGACGGCTGCCCGGCCGGCGCGAACACAGTGGAAGTGAGCGCCGGCGCGCGGACCAGCCCCGAAATTGCCATCACGATTCGCGACTAGCTACACGCCTGAAACACGATGCACCATGTTGACCAATTTGCGATAAGCCACGTTGTCCTGCCGAGGGAAACTGAGCCACTCCCCGTCCCGCCACGAAGAATAGAACCATCGCGCCAACAGCGCCAGATGCTCGGCGCGCTCCGCCTGCGTAATCTGGCGCGGTTCCAACGCCTGCAGAATTTCTCGCAGACGCCGGTCCAGCGAAACAGGCCGGCCATCCACCGCCTGCAAGTTGAAAATCAGGGGCACCAGCCACGCGCCGTCCAGCAGGAACACCAGAGTGACCGCGTTGGCCTCCGCCGCCTTCAACACCGCTACGCCATTCATCGAAGACGCGCCCGTCGCGAGTTCATCCCGCAGCCGCCAAACACTTTGAATTTTCTCCAGCCGCCGATGCTGGCGCGACGCCTCTTCAAACTGCATATCGGCGCTGAAACTGTCGCGCATGCGTTCCACGGTTTCGGCCAATGACCGCCCTTCGGTAGAGAGAAATTCGACCAGCCGTTCCACTTCACTCGCGTATTCGTCCCTCGTCACCGCAGCCTGACAGGGCCGTAAACATTGGGCCATTTCGCCATAGATGCAGCCGGGATGCTCCGGCGAGGGGTGCAGATCCTCCTGGCACCGGCGCACTTGAAACAGATCGAGCGTGGCCTTTTCAAATTCTTCAGCGGACGCGCGGGACCGAAAAGGCCCGAAGGCCAAACCGCGTCCCGTTGGCCGCATTGTGACCTGCGTGCGCGGGAAGTCATTGCGCGAAAGCAGCCGCATGTACGAAGGCATTCGCAGATTACAAACTTTCAGATAGTTTTCCGGATAATGCTCGCGGGCCAATTCGTAAAAGACGAGCGCGGATTCGAGTCGCGACGCCGTTGGCCAATACGAAAGATGCTCAACTACGCCGCGCAGATTCAGTGCCGCGCGGCGCTTGTCATCGGCGTTCAGCAGACGGCGTACGCGACGGCCAAGCACCCCGGTCTTGGACAAATACGGCTGCCCCCCGGCCGCTGTCAGCAGAAACACGGCAGGCAAATCCGGCAGCGACGCCAACAGCGCGTCCAGTTCCGGGCCAGGCGCCGGGAGCGGAAAATTTCTCGGACTGCCCATCCCCTACTCAATGAAGCCGAATTTTCGCAGAACGGCTTCCGGCTCCTCGGCGTCAAATCGCTGTAGCCCAGCCCTCATGCGGCCATGTTCAAGCACTACGCCGTACGGCGGATCGCCGAACGGAAACAGCGCCTTCAATGCAACGTGATCCGGCGAGTTCTTGCCCTTCAATCCGGTCGAATCCATGAAGTACTGCGCGAACCGCGGCACCCGCGTCGCCAGGCCGATCACCTTCGCGTCCTTCCACACATGCTTGGAAAGCCTCCGCGCGGCGTCATTGCAATGGGAGCATTCCGGATCGTAGAAGTACAGCAGAATCTTGCCCTGCTGTAGCGAATACGGCTGCCCTTCCACCGTAATCGAATCCGGCGCTTTCGTGCCCGATTGGCGCGATTCGGTGATGCCGTAAGCCACACCGGCCAGCGCGAGAATCGACCCAAAAATGAGTCCCGCGCCCTTAAACCCGGCGCTTCGGTGCGCCCACCAGCCGGCCAATGCCGACATGACGATCATCGCCCCGTCGCTCCAGAAAAACGCCGGCCCCACGGCGCGTTTCAGCCACGGAAAGCACGTGCAGTCCATGCCCTGCAGCGCCGTGTAATTCCACGCCATGTAGACCATGAACGCCACTAACAACCCGGAGCAAAGCAGCGCGCCCCAGCGGCGATAGCGCGGGATCAACAGCAGCAATCCGCCGAAAGTCTCAGTGATTCCGAAGAAAACGGCCGCCGCCACGCTCAGCGCCGGCGGCACGAGCATCTGCGACATCCGCGTCGACGCCCCCAAATGATCGGTCAGTTTCCACAATCCGGCACCGATAAAAAAGACGCCGATCAATATCGCGCATACCCATGCCACGCCGTTCTTCCACGCGGGCAAATCAACAAAGGCGGCGGCAGGAATTTCCTGTGCCATACTGTCTTCCATGTTCCCCATTCTAGCGATGCTTTGGATGGCCATGGCGGGGGAGCCTGCCGACCTGGTTGTAAACAACGCCACGATCTACACCGCCAACCCGGCCCAACCGCGGGCCAAAGCCATGGCAATTCGCGCTGGACGCATCGTCGCCATTGGCGATGACATGCGCGCGCACATTGGACCGAAGACGCAAATCATGGATCTGAAAGGCGCGCCCGTCATTCCCGGGCTCATCGATAGCCACGTCCACATGGCGGGGCTGGGACAGATGATCGAGACGGCGGATCTGCGTCACGTCAAGTCCGTTGCCGAGGTCGCCGCCATTGTCCGCCAACGCGCGGCGCGCATTCCCAAAGGCACATGGATCCGGGCTCGCAATTGGGATCAGACGAATTGGGGCGGTGAATTTCCGCTGCATCATGCTTTGACTGAAGCTGCTCCGGAACATCCCGTTTTTTTGACGCGCGTTGACGGCCACGCCGCGTGGGTGAATCGCAAGGCGATGGAGATCGCCGCTATCGACGACAAGACGCCGGACCCTATGGGCGGCAAGATTATTCGCGATTCCGCCGGCCTCGCCACCGGTGTGCTAATCGACCGCGCGCAAAGCTTGGCGGGCTCGAAGATTCCCGCCGCCACCGACGATGAAGTGATCAGCCGGCTGCGCGCCGCCGCCCGCGAATGCGCCCGGTTGGGCTTAACCAGCGTGCATGACGCCGGGACCGGCGAACAGGATCTTCGCGCCTACCGCAAGCTGCTCGCCGCCAATCAATTGCCGGTGCGAATCTATGCGATGATCGGCGGCGAAGGCGGCATGTGGTCGCGCTTTCTGGAAACGGGGCCGGAAGTGAATGAGCGGCTCACGGTGCGCAGTATCAAGCTGATGGCCGATGGCGCCATGGGCTCGCGCGGCGCGGCGTTCTGGCAGCCTTACGCGGACGATCCCGGCAACACCGGCCTACTGATTCTGAAGCAGGAAACCGTCGAGCGCGTCGCCCGCCAGGCCGTCGAAAAAGGCTTTCAGGTAAACACGCACGCCATCGGGGACCGCGCCAACCGGATGGTGCTCGACGCCTATGGCAAGGTGCTCGGCGGGAGCAACAACAAACGCTTTCGCGTTGAGCACGCGCAAGCCATCGCCCTTCCCGACTTCACGCTCTTCAAGAAATTCAGCGTCATCGCCTCCATGCAGTCCACCCACGCGACATCCGACATGAGGTGGGCACTCGCGCGGCTCGGGCCGGATCGCCTGATGGGCGCCTATGCGCAGAAGCGTATGTTGAATGCCGGAGTCGTGGTCGCCAACGGCAGCGACTTTCCAGTGGAGGAGCCAAGCCCGCTGATGGGCTTCTACGCCGCCGTCAGCCGTCAGGACCCCGAAGGCCAGCCCGCCGGCGGTTGGCGCCCGGAAGAGCGCTTTACGCGCGAAGAAGCGCTACGCAGTTGGACATGGGCCGGTGCCTACGCGGCCTTTGAAGAAGATTGGAAGGGAACACTGGAGACCAGCAAAGTCGCCGACTTCCTGGTGCTGTCGGCCGACATCATGACGCTGCCGCTCGCGGAACTGCCCAAAGTGAAAGTTCGCATGACTTTTATTGCCGGGCAAACGGTGTTTAGCGATCAATGACGCGGCTGACGTTGGCATTGCTCGCCGCCGGCTTCCTGCACGCGGAATCGCCGCGGGTGGTGTTGCTGCACGAATTGTTGCGATTGGAAGCGATGGAGCGCAAGTCGGTGTTGCTATTCCCGCTGGAACAGCAGGACGCGCAGTTGGAAGTGAAGTTCACATCCCAGCGCGGCGGCGAAGGCGTTCGGCTGGCCGTGTACACGACAGGCGCCAATGTGCCATTGGCCGGTACAACCTACGAACTCACGGGCACGCTTCGGACCCCGCTTGCCCGCGAACGCGAGTATCGCGTGGAGATTGAAAATCTGCGCCAGCGGCTCGGCCATGCCTTGGTGGATGTAGAGGTGTCGCTCGTGTTCGGCGTATCTTCAGCGCCGCCCGCGGCTTCGTCGTCAACACCGCTCGACCCGAAGCGGCGGCTCTACACCATCATCGCCAGCCTTTCGCTGTTCGCGGTAATTCTGGCATATTCCGCCATTCGTCTAACACCGCCGATTCTCGAACGCTGGCGCGGCAAACGCTAATTATCATGGACATTCACCCTTATTCACACGCCGATCGCGACGCCTGCCTGGAGATTTTCGACTCCAATCTTCCGCTTGCCGGCCGCCCGTTATTCGAGGCATTTCTCGACGGCGCGCCCGTTTCTTTCTTTGTGGCGGAGCACGATAGCAAGATCGTCGCTTGCGGCGGTTTCGAGATAAACGGAGAAACAGCGCGGCTCCAATGGGGCATGGTACACAGCAAATGGCAGCGCCAAGGGCTCGGCCGGTTTCTGCTGTTCTATCGCTTGCGGGAAATCACCAGGAACGCCTCAGTGCAAATGGTAAACCTGGAATGCCCGCGCCAGGCGGTTCCGTTTTTCGCCAGCCAGGGTTTCCGCGAGGTCAGCGGTGATGGCAACGAAGCCGTGATGGTCAAGCGACTCGCCGTCTGTCCCTGATGCGTAACCGTTTGGGGGAACGCCGTGTAACTGCGCGACCGTTACCGAGCCGCGACCGTTACCGAGCCGCGACCGTCAGGGAGCGGTTTCTGCCAGAATCCCAAAAACTGTTACCCGCCCGTCTGCCCCTGACGCCTTGACCGAATCCGGCGCGGGAGATATGCTTCGAGCAAGCAAAATGGCAGACGTAATCCTGAACGTGAACGGCGCTAGCAAAACGATTGATGTGGATCCCGCGTGTCCGCTTCTCTACGTCCTGATGGACACCTATGGTCTGCGAGGGCCGAAGCTCGGTTGCGGGCTCGCCCAATGCGGCTCCTGCACCGTCCTCATGGATGGCAACCCGTACCGCTCCTGCACGCTCCCGGTCTCAGAGGCGAAGGGGAAAATCGTCACGCTGGAGGGCTTGGGCACGGTCGACAATCCTCATCCCATTCAGCGCGCTTTCATTGAAGAACAGGCCCTGCAATGCGGCTTCTGCATTAGCGGCCCGGTGCTCTACGGCAAGGCGTTTATCGACAAAAATCCCAACGCCAACGCGCTGCAAGTGCAGCAGGCGCTCAGCGGCATCATCTGTCGTTGTCACTCCCATCCGCGCATGGTCAAAGCGCTGCTTCGCTACGCCAAGGACGTGAAGGCATGACGCCCGCCGAAGCGATCTCCCGCCGCGGTTTCATCCATGGCGCGCTCATCGTCAGCTTTAGTCAACAGGCCCAGGCACAAACTTCCAATGTCGACTCCTGGATCGCCATTGCCGCCGATGAATCCGTCACCGCCTACGCCGGCAAATGCGACTTCGGTCAGGGTTTCCGCACGGTCCAGCACCAGCTCGTCGCCGAAGAACTCGGCGTTCCGCTGGCGCGCGTCAAGATGATCATTTGTGACACGGCAATCACCCCGGACCAGGGCGTAAGCTCCGGCAGTCAAGGCCATCCCACGCAGTTCGGCAGAGCCGGTCTGCGGCAGGCGCTGGCCACCGCGCGCGAGGCGCTCATAAAAATGGCGTCCGATCAACTCGGCGTCGCGGCCGATCAATTGACGGTCGAAAACGGTGTCGTCTTCCACACCGCCGATCGCTCCAGGAACAGGAGCTACGGCAAACTCATCGGGGGCCGGAAGATCAATCTCACAATCAACCCTCGCGCCGTGCCGAAGAACCCCGCCGCCTACAAAATCCTCGGCACTTCCGTTCCCCGCTATGACATTCCGCCGAAGGCCACCGGCGAGTTCGAATACGTTCACGACATCCGCGTGCCCGGCATGATTCATGGAAAGGTGGTTCGTCCGCCCGCCGTTGGCGCCAAAGTCATCAGCGTCGACGAAAGCTCCGTCCGCGGTCTGCCCGGAAACGTCAAAGTCATCGTGCGCGAGGACTTCGTCGCCGTGGCCGCGGACACGCAATGGGAAGCCATGCAGGCGGCCCGAAAACTCGCGGTCAAATGGACGGCGGGCGCCAAACTGCCGGACCAGCGAACTCTTTACGCCGATATGCGAAAGATGCCATCACGCGGCTCTTATGCTGTCATCGCGGCCGATGTCGACGAGAAAATGAAAGCGTCGAATCGTACTTTCAAAGCCACCTATCTTCACCCATTCCAGATGCACGGTTCCATCGGGACTTCCTGCGCGGTAGCCGATGTTCGCGGCGCGGCCACCGGCGCCACGGCCACCGTCTGGACGGCCTCGCAGGGTGTTTATTCCCAGCGCGATTGTTTGGCGCTGATCCTCGGCACGCCCAAGGAAAATGTCCGCTGCGTCTTCGTCGAAGGGGCTGGTTGCTACGGCCTTAACGGCGCTGATTCGGTGACCTTCGACGCCGCCGTTATCTCTCAAATCACCGGACGCCCGGTCCGCTTGCAATACTCGCGCAGCGATGAAATGACCGCCGGCGAGAGCTTTGGCCCCGCTTATGTCATCGACCTGACGGCCGGAGTCGACGCCAAAGGCCAGATCACCGCCTGGGATTATGAGAGCTGGACTTTCAGCAAGGGTAGCCGTCCCAATGCAGGATCACCGGGCAACATTATCTCCGGCGGCCTGCTGGGATTCCCTGCCCCGGCCGTCACCCCCTCCGCCACTCCTGCCCGCCCCTCCGCATTCCGCAACAACAGCAACATCGCCTCCGCCTACGGCGCCGGATGCGTCGGCGACGCTTGCGGCGGAACAGGCAGCGTCCGCGCCGAACGCGTGTTGACACACACCATTCCGTCGCCGTTCTACACCGGTCCGCTGCGTTCCCCGGCCCGCTTGCAAAACACGTTCGCGAATGAGAGCTTCATTGACGAAATGGCCGCGGCGCTGAAGGTCGATCCCGTCGCCTATCGTCTCCGCCACCTGGTTGATACCCGCCTGATCGACGTGCTCAACGGCGCGGCCCGCGGCGCGCGCTGGGAGTCACGCCCCTCGCCCAAACCACGCAACGCCAGGACGGGAGTGGTTTCCGGACGCGGCATCGCCATCGTCTTGTACGAAGGCAATAACGGCTACGGCGGATTGGTGGCCGAAGTCACTGTCAACCAGGAATCCGGCAAAGTCGCTGTCACAAAATTCGTCTGCTCCAACGACTCCGGGCCTATTTCGAACCCCGACGGTCTCCGCGCGCAAATGGAAGGAGGCGCGCTCCAGGGCATGAGCCGCGCGCTTTTTGAAGAAGTCAAATGGAACATCGGCTCCATCACGTCTGCCGATTGGAACGCGTTCCCCGTCTTCAAATTCGGCGATCCGCTGCCAGTGGTTGAATCGGTGCTGATCAACCGGCCTGACAAGGCGCAAATGGGCGCCGGC
>CAMDKT010000020.1 GCA_945900935.1 Candidatus Sulfopaludibacter sp. SbA3
TGCGCATTTCACCCGTTGAACAGGTGGAGTTCATGGACCGCCTTTTCCGCAATGAGTACGGCATCACACCGCGCCACGTCGCCGCGGTGGAGTCGTTCATGCTCCAGGAATCCAAGGACGGCCGCGAACTTTATTATAAAATATGAGCCTGCACCGACCGCGAAGTCGGCCCCGAAGTCTGGCTCTTAGGCTTCGTCCAGAACGGAAAACAGCGGACGCACTTCGCAATGAACGCGGGCGCAAAATCCATGGACGAAATCTTCTCGCGACGCATCGAACTCTATAGCTTATCTTATCCAAAGGTTCCCTGAAACCGCTCATTCCAAACAACCCCCAACCCCGGCAACGAAGGCGTCAAATACCCCCCGCCCGCCCTCACCAGCGGCTCAGAAAGAAACGAATTCGCCGTCTCCAAAACATTCGGATTAAACTCACACAAATGACAGTTCTCCGCCGCCGCCGCGAAGTGCAATGCCGCCGCAATTTGCGGTCCCATCGCAATACTCAAATGCGGAACCACTTCCCCTTGAAACGCCGCCGCAATCCGCCGCGCCCCCGTTATCCCGCATCGCCCAAGATCCGGCTGCAACACCCCCGCAATCCCCAAAAACGGCCGCAACTCATGCAGCGAACGATAGCTCTCCCCAACAGCAATCGGCGTCGCAATAGCCGCCGCCAACTCTAAATGCCCATCCACATCTTCGGGATACAAAGGACACTCCAGCCACCGCGCATTCCGCGCGTCCAATTCCAAAGCCATCGTAATCGCCCGCTCCGGCGGTAAATGCCACAACGCGTCAACCGCGAAGCGCATCCCCGCTGGCAATAAGTCCGCAATCGCCAATAACTCCCCCCACTCCGATTCGTAATAGAGCTTCACCAATGAAAACCCCTCATCCGCATAACGCGCCGCGAACGCAGCCCGATCACGCGGAGTCAATCCGGAAGTACCGCTCAAATACGCCGGCATGAACCGCTTCGGCGCTTCATGCAGCAGTTCACAAACGGGCTTACCGGCCATCTTCCCCGCCACATCCCACAACGCAATATCCACCCCGCTGATCGCATCCAGCATGAACCCGCCGGTCTGCCCCCGCACCCGCATCGTCGAATACATCCGGTCCCATAACAAAGCGATCCCCGCCGCCGTACCCGCGAACTCCTCCCCAACAACCGCCGGCCGCAATAAATGATCCACAATCGAGCAAGCCACCTCCGGTGCCAGCGGTGCCTGCGCCTCTCCCCAGCCCACCGTCCCATCGGCCATCTCTACCCGAATCAGCGCCGTCTCAAAGTTCACCGAATAGAGGACCGGATACGCCGTCGACCAGCGATAATTCCCCTCGCCCATCAACGCCGTCGGCGAACCGGCCGTCCCCTTCGCCCCGCCAAAATCGCGCGGCAGCCGCACTGGAATTGCTGTTAGTGATGTGATCCGCATATACAATAGAAAATTCGCATGAAACTACGCCGCCTGACTCGTAAACGCGCAACCGACGAGGTTTATGAAAACCTCCGGGACGCTATTTTGAATCGGCTTTTTAAACCGGGGGAATGGCTGCATGTCGATGAGATCGCAGAACGCCTCGGCGTCAGCCTCACGCCCGTTCGCCACGCCATCCAGCAGTTGGCCGCCGAAGGCCTCATCGAAATCAAGCCTCGCAGCGGCACCTTCGTGGCCACACTGTCCCTCGACGACATTGACGCGACTTTCGATGTCCGCATCGCCCTTGAATGCCTCGCCGCCGAAAAGACAATCGACCGCATCCGCCCAACCGACCTGCATAAGCTGGACGAACTTCTCGAACACTTGCGCAAGCCCGTGACCAGCGAGGAAACGCTCCGGAAGCACGAGAAATCCAACAGCGAACTGCATCTGCTCCTCATCGAGGCCGCCGGAAATCGCCGGCTCACCGAAATCTACAAAGGCCTCAACGCCCATCTCACCATCGCCCGCATTCACGCCGCCGAACACAACGACCCGCGTCCCGCGCAGGAGATCGCCAAGCGCTTCGCCGCCGAGCAATCCGAACACGACGAAATCGTCGCCGCCCTCAAAGCCCGCGATTTGCCGCGCATGAAAACCGCCGTCCAAAAGCACATCGGCCGCGCCAAGTCGTCGTTGATGAATGCCTGGAAATCGCAAAATTAAACCGCCAGCGGCCCCCGCACCATCCGCCGCACGATGAAGTACGACAGCGGATGCAGCACGCTCATTAAAATGAAAATCGCCTCGTACCCGAAATACTGCACCACATAGCCAGTCATCCATATGAACAGCGTCCCCCCAAGCCCGTTGCCAAAGGCCAGTATGCCAGAAACCATGCCGATCATCGGCTTCGGAAATACGTCGTTCGTCAACGTCGCCTGATTCGTCTTCCACGCCATGTGTGAGAACGCGATCACGCAAATCTGAGCCAGCGTCATCGTTCGCCCCGGCGCGTGATTCACCGCCAAACTCAACGGCATCACCATCGCAAACGGCAGCATCACCGCCATGCGCGCCCGCAACGGGTCGAATCCGCGCGCCACCAATCGCCCGCTGATCCAACCGCCAGTCAGCGCTCCGGCATCGGCCGCCAGATACGGCATCCATGCCAGCATCCCCATCTCGACCATCGTGAATCCGCGCTGCTCAACCAGATATTTCGGCAGCCAGAAAAGATAGAACCACCACACTGGATCGGAGAAAAATCGAGCCAGCAACAGCCCCCATGTCTGGCGGTGCCGCAGCAATTCCTGCCACTGTATTTTCGCGCCGCCCGCCACCGGAGGGTCCGCTAAAACGTACGCTCGCTCCTCTTCCGTAATCCGCGGATGGCGGTCCGGCGGATGGTAAATCAACAGCCACAGCGCCAGCCACACAAAGCCCAGCGACCCCGTGATAACGAACGCCGGCTGCCAGCCGTAATTCGCGTTGATCCACGTGACAACCGGCGGCGCGATCACCGCCCCAATCGCCGCGCCCCCATTGATCAAGCCGTTCACCAGCGCCCGTTCCTTCGCCGGATACCATTCGCTCACCGCCTTGAACGCGGCCATGAAATTCCCCGACTCCCCCATCCCCAACAGAAATCGCAAAACCCCCAATGACCAAACGCCCTGCGCAAATGCGTGGGCCATATTCGCCACCGACCACCACACCATGAACACGCTCAGCGAAAGCCGCGTCCCCCACCGATCCACCAGAAAACCCGACCCCACATACATGACCGTGTACGCCGCCAGAAACGCCGTCAAAATGTTCGAATACTCAATCGGCGACAGCCCCAACTCCCGCGTCAGCACCGGCGCCAATACCGATAGCGTCTGCCGGTCGATGTAGTTAATTACCGTCGACAGGAACAGTAACGCGGCAATCCACCAGCGTAAATGCGGGATGCGCATGGGTTAAGTATTGCTGAGTCTCTGCCGTAATTGCGCCAACTCCGCCACGCTCTCCGCTTCGAGCGCCGCCGTCGGATGCCGCACATGCGCCGAGGCAATCACCCCTTCCGCAACCAGATTATGCTTCTGCGCCGACACACCCAACCCCGGCTGCAACTCAAATCGCAGCAGCGGCAGCACCCGCGTAAACACGGCCCACGCCGCCTCCAATTCCCCACGTTCCAAATGATTCCAAATCTGGACTAAATCGCGAGTCCGGTCGCTCCCCGGCATCTGTCCCCTCGCCCCCCGCTGCCATTCTTCAATAAAAAATTGGCAGTTCAGCCCGCCAAACAACGTCAGCGAACCCGCCGCCAACTTCGCCACCGCCGTAAATTTCGAAGGCGTCGGCGGCGCTTCCACTTTCACATATTTTACGTTCTCAATTTCACGCCCCATCCGCGCCAACAGCGCCGGCGGCATCGCCACTTGTGTCATCAGCGGAGCGTCATGCACCATGATCGGAATTCGAACGGCATCCGAAATCGCGCCGAAATAATACATCAGCCCGTCCCCATCCGTCTTCAAAAAATAAGGCGGCAGCACCATCAGGCAATCCGCGCCCAAGGCCTCCATCTCCTTGCTCAGTTCCACTGCGGCGTCTGTACCCGTATGCCCGCTCGACGCCACCAGCGGAACCCGCCCATTCACCCGCTTCGCAATGCGCCGCATCAATTCCATTCGCTCCGAAGCCGACAGCGTGTAACCCTCGCTGGCATTCCCAAACAGGCCCAGCCCATGCGCCCCCTGTTCCAGCAAATAATCGATCAGCCGGTCCTGGCTATCGAAGTCCACGGAGCCGTCAGGGTGAAAGGGTGTGTTCGCAATGGGGTAAACGCCCGTTAAAATCTGCATCAATGTGAAATTTTATATCACAGAACGCAGCCCTTGTCACGTTGCGCTCCGGCCCGGACTCTGATTTGATCGTATCTGGCCTTCATGATCTGTTTCCTAATCGCCGTCCTCGCAACCGCCGCCCTCCTCGCCCAGCCAGTCGAATTCAATCGCGACATCCGGCCCATTCTTTCGGATCGCTGCTTCGCCTGTCACGGCCCCGACGCAGCCAACCGCAAGTCCCCACTCCGCCTCGACGGCGAAGCCGACGCCAAAAAAGATCTCGGCCGCCGCCGTTTCGCCATCCTCCCCGGTGACCCCGCCAATAGCCTCCTCTATCAACGCATCACCTCCGCCAACAACGCCCTCCGCATGCCGCCCCAGTCCGCCGGCCACGCCGCCCTCCCCCCCGCCGCCATCGCCTCCATCAAACGATGGATCGAACAAGGCGCGCAATGGCAGTCGCACTGGTCTTTCGTCGCCCCCACCCGCCCCGCAACACACGCCTCCATCGACGCCTTCGTCCGCCAAGGCCGAAAACCCAATCCCCCCGCATCCCCCGAAACCCTCCTCCGCCGCGTCCATCTCGACCTCACCGGACTGCCCCCCTCCCCTGCCGATGTTGACACCTTCCTCCTCAATCCCTCCTCCTACGAAAAAGTCGTCGACAAACTCCTCGCCTCCGACGCCCACGCCGAGCGCATGGCCCTCCGCTGGCTCGACGCCGCCCGCTACGCCGACACCAACGGCTATCAAAGCGACGGCGTCCGCGACATGTGGCGCTGGCGCGATTGGGTTATCGACGCCTTTCGCGCCAACATGCCCTTCGACAAATTCACCATCGAACAAATCGCCGGCGACTTACTCCCCAACGCCACCCTCGCCCAAAAAATCGCCACCGGCTTCCATCGCAACCATCGCACCAACGCCGAAGGCGGCATCGTCGAAGAAGAGTTCCGCGTTGAATACGTCGCCGACCGCGTCGAAACAACATCCACTGTCTGGCTCGGCCTCACTTTAGGCTGCGCCCGCTGCCACGATCATAAATTCGACCCCCTCAAACAACGTGATTTCTACTCCATGTTCGCCTTCTTCAACAATGTTCCCGAGCGAGGCCTGGTCTACAATTTCGGCAACGAAGAACCGATGATCAAAGCGCCCACGCCGCAAATGGCCGCCCGCCTCGCCGCCCTCGACGCCACCCTCGCCGCCGCGAAATCCAATTGGGAAAACTACCAGCCAAAACTCGCCGCCGATCAAAAACAGTGGGAGAAAAAACTCCCCAAATCCGCCCCCGATTGGGCCGTCAACCAAGGTCTCATTTACGCCCAGCCCCAAACCCCCGTGACCTTCGATGGCACCAAAACTGTCGACGCCGGCGACGTCGCCAAGTTCAACTACATGACCCCCTACAGCTTCTCTGTCTGGATTAAACCGGCCAGCGAAACCGGTGCCATCCTATCTCGCATCCAAGACTATTGGGAGGGCGAAGGCTACGGCCTCTACATCAAAAACGGAAACCTCCACTTCGTCGCCACCCGCCGCTACACCGATATCTCCATGCGCCTGGAGACCACCGAAAAAGTCCGCCTCAACCAATGGCAGCACGTCTCGTTTACCTACGATGGCAGCCACAAAGCCAAAGGCGTCCGCATCCGCATCGACGGCAAACCCGCAACCATCAAGACGACTTTCGATGAACTGACCTATCCCTTCGGTCCCAAAGTTCCATTCCTGATCGGCGGCGGCGGCGGCCTGCGATTCAAAGGCGAAATCAAAGAGGTTCGCGTCTACGATCGCGCGCTAACCGAAGAGGAAGCGCTATCGACTTCCGTCACCGAATCACTGGAGACAATCGCCCGCCTCCCCGCCTCCCAACGCACCCCAGCCCAACAAGCAAAACTACACCTCGCCTTCATCGAAACCGCCATGAACGCCGATGCCCGCGTCGCCCTCACCGCCCGCGACAACGCTCAATCCGAGCGCGACAAATTCCACGCTTCCATTCCAACGGTAATGGTCATGCAGGAAGGCCCCAAGCGCCAGGCGTTTCTCTTAAAACGCGGTGCCTACGACGCCCCCGGCGAGCCCGTCGACCCCGCCACCCCAGCCGCTCTCCCGCCCATGAAGCCCGAGTGGCCAAGCAACCGCCTCGGCCTCGCCTACTGGCTCGTCGACCGCAATAACCCGCTCACCGCCCGCGTCCAAGTCAACCGCGCCTGGCAAATGTTCTTCGGCCAGGGCCTCGTCAAAACCGTCGAGGATTTCGGCTCCCAAGGCGAATGGCCCCTCCACATTGACCTCCTCGACTGGCTAGCCGTCGAGTTCATGGACAGCGGCTGGGACCAGCGAGCCCTCGAAAAGCGAATCGTCATGAGCCAGACCTACCGCCAAAGTTCCGCCGCCCCGCCGGAAGCGTGGCAGCTCGACCCCGATAATCGCCTCCTCGCCCGAGGCCCCCGCGTTCGCCTCGCCGCGCCCTTCGTCCGCGACCAGGCCCTGGCCGCCGCTGGCCTCCTGGTCCCAACCATCGGCGGGCCTTCGGTGAAACCCTACCAGCCCCCCGGCCTCTGGCAGGAACTCGGCGGCGGCGGCTACAAAGAGGACTCCGGCGACGGCCTCTACCGCAAAAGTCTCTACACCTATTGGAAACGCACCGTCGGCCCGCCCATGATGCTGAATTTCGACGCCCCCACCCGCGAAGGCTGCATCGTCCGCGAATCCCGCACCAACACCCCCCTCCAAGCGCTCAACCTTATGAACGACGTCGCCTTCCTGGAAGCCGCCCGAAAGCTCGGCGAGCGGATGATTCGCGAAGGCGGGTTAGACCCCTCAGCCCGCCTCGCCTACGGCTGGAAGCTCGTGCTTGGCCGCCAGCCGCGGACCGGCGAATTAGCGTCGATCACAATCGCCTATCACCGCTTCTTAACCCGATTCAAAACCGATCCCGCCGCCGCCGAAGCCTTCTTAAAGCAAGGCGAATCCCTACGCGCGCCCCTCGACCCCGCCGAACTCGCCGCCGCCGCCACCGTCGCCAGCCTGATTCTCAATCTCGACGAAGCCGTGACCAAGGACTAACTCATGAACCCACTCACCCGCCGCCACTTCTTCGGAAAATCAGCCACTGGCATCGGCGCGGCCGCCCTCGGCTCCCTTCTAAGCGCCGAGACCCTCCCCCACTTCGCCCCCAAAGCCAAGCGCGTCATCTATTTATTCCAATCCGGCGGCCCCTCCCAATTGGAGCTATTTGACTACAAACCCCGCCTCGTCGACAAATACAAAACCGAACTCCCCGACTCCATCCGCATGGGCCAGCGCCTTACCGGCATGTCCTCCACCCAATCCACTTTCCCCGTCGTCCCCTCGCGATTCAAGTTCTCCCAACACGGAAAAAGCGGCGCGTGGGTCAGCGAACTGCTCCCCCACACTTCCCAAATCGTCGACAAAATCGCCATTATTAAAAGCGTTTACACCGAAGCCATCAACCACGACCCCGCCGTAACTTTCCTCCAAACCGGCTCCCAAATCGCCGGCCGCCCCAGCATCGGCTCCTGGATGGCCTACGGGCTCGGGGCCGAAGCCAAAAATCTGCCCGCCTTCGTCGTCATGATTTCGCCCGGCGGCGGAACCGGCGGCCAGCCGTTATACGACCGCCTCTGGGGCAGCGGCTTCCTCCCCACCCGCTACCAGGGCGTCAAATTCCGCAGCGTCGGCGATCCCGTTCTCTATCTGAAAGATCCTGCTGGATTCACCCGCGACGACCGCCGCGCCTACCTCGATACACTCAGCGAATTAAACCAAAGCAAAGCCGCCGAACTCGGCGATCCCGAAATCTCGACGCGCATTTCGCAATACGAAATGGCGTTTCAAATGCAGTCGTCGGTGCCCGAACTCATCGATCTGACAAAGGAATCGCCAACCGCCATCGACAGCTACGGTCCCGACGCCCGCAAGCCCGGCACTTTCGCCTATAACTGCCTGATGGCCAGGCGCTTAGCCGAACGCGGCGTGCGTTTCATCCAACTCTATCACCGCGACTGGGACCACCACGGCGGCCTCCCCGACGGCCTGCCCAAACGGTGCAAAGAAACCGATCAGCCCGCCGCCGCGCTCGTCAAAGACCTCGAAGCCCGCGGCATGTTGGACGATACGCTAGTAATCTGGGGCGGGGAATTCGGCCGGACCGTCTACTGCCAGGGCCGCCTCACCGAAAAGGATTACGGCCGCGACCATCATCCCCGCTGCTTTACCATGTGGATGGCCGGCGGCGGCGTCAAACCCGGCCTGACCCTTGGCGAAACAGACGATTACGGCTACAACATCACCGCTGACCCCGTCCACGTCCACGACCTGCAAGCCACCATCATGCACTTGATGGGAGTCGATCACACCAAGCTCACTTTCCGGTTCGCCGGCCGCCATTTCCGCCTCACCGATGTCCACGGCGCCGTCGCCGCTAAGCTACTAGCGTAGGACCGCGCATCCCGCCCGGTCCCGAGCGGAATCGCCGCGTGCTTAACCGTTTTGGGCTTCTGCCGAAAACCCTCCTTGACGGTCATGCCTCGGAACCGTTGCGCTGAGCCGGAGCCTTCCCCAATTCGGTTCACTACTGTCAGGTAAAGTACTTTACAACAACCTATAAGTACCCTTCCTTCAACAGGATGGCGTGATTTTCGGCCGGGAACGATTTGAACGCTAAATCGCCGAAACGGCATTGGAAACCCGCTCCGCCCCTCGCGTTGACAATGGGGGATGCATATTGGCCGCTTCGTCTTCTCCGAATGGATCGCGCAAAAGAGTTTCATAAGTGCGTGACCCGTTATCACAATGGCTCTAAGCCGAGAAAGCTATTGACTTATCAAGAGAGCTTGCGAGATATCGAGACGTGCTTAGGTTCGGTGACCGGTAAACTCTTTCACTTGGGGTTTCGCGGCGACGTGGCGCGCAGCACTTTAGCCGACACCAACGAAACACGCGACTTTCGCATTTTTGCCGGCTTCGCTCAGGTCCTGATTGGAATCGCGCGGCCACTCTACGCGGACGACCCGCTTGGCGTGGATCTCGACCACCATCGATCTGTGCCTAAAGCTCTTTCGGTGGGCTAAATTCCGGAAAAACAAGGCGGCTGTGAAGATGCACACGATGTTGGACCTACACGGCAACATTCCCACTTTTATTCGCATTTCCGACGGAAAACTGTCCGACGTCAAGGTTCTCGACGACATCGCCATCGAGGCCGGTGCCTTCTACGTGTTTGATCGGGGCTACCTCGATTTACGCGATCTTCGGCATTCTTCGTGACCCGCACTAAAAAGAACGTCGTGCTGCGGCACCGATACTCTCACGCGGTCGACGAGAGTACGGGCGTGCGCTCCGATGCCTTGCGCCTCGTCAGTTACGTTGCCCCCGAGACAAACAATCGACTCAAAATCCTAACCATTTACAGGCCTTTCAGTGGCCCGGCTCCGGAAACGAATGACTCGACTCCCGTAAACAGTTGAATCTATGGCACTTCTAACCGAACAGCAGTGTCCTCAACCGGGTCAGTGCTGTTCCAAATGCCTCCGTATGCTGGTCCGAAAACTTCTCCGTTTCCGACAGGTGCAAGTTGAGATTCAACAAGTCCATCTGGAACGCATAGTCCGGCGTTTCGCTCAGTTCAATATTACTCTGCATGGTCACCTCCAAAAGCCTCTTATCGTTCACGCTACCGGTTACTTGAAGGAATTCTTGATGGAAAAATTTCGCCACCCGTCCTGTCGCTTGGCGAAATCTCGTCACTCTCCCCCCCCCAAAAAAAAGGGCCAGCTAGGCCGGCCCCGAAGATTTTACAACTTAAGAGAGAGAACAAAACGAAATCAACAACTAACTAAACCGGATCGAACTGCATAATCCGTTGACGAACCCAGGCTGGAGGCTCAAGATATTGGTTGGGTGGGTAGAAAAGGTGGGATCGATAGGGGTCATTGGGAAAGAAAGTGTGCTGTTGAGGGGATTTGCTGGAGGAGCAACCTTCGTTTATTGAACCCGTCCCGGTTTCGTCACGCTTCTCTTAAAGCAACTGGCGTGCCAAACTCAATTCGCGCCAAAACTAAGCAAAAACATCAGTTCCGCCCAGGCAAACTGGAAGAATTACCACTTTGATACTACCCCAATCGTCAATTTGGGAATTATTTCCGAATTGAACCGCTTATTGAATAGCGGGAAGGGCCGACGCCGGGCGCGACACCGAACCCTTCATCGCCTCGTCGATCTGAATACTATTCGCGGTCAGCGTCTGGCCCGTCGACCGTTCCAGGTCGTTCCGCGCCCGCGCGTACGTACTCAGCGAAGCGACTTCCGAAGCCTGCGCCGCCGTCAGATCGCGCTGCGCCTGAATCACAAAAAAAATCGTCGACGCGCCCAGCGCGTACTTCTTCTGCTCGGCGTCCAACGTCTGCTCCTGCAGCACTCGATTCTTCACCGAAGTCTGGTATCTCGCCCGCGCCTGCTGCGAGCTGATCACCGCGTTCTGCACTTCCACGCGAACCTGGTTCAGCGCCTGCTGAAATCGAATTTCGCTTTGCCGAAGTCCCAACTGATCGCGAATGACATCGGCCTGCCCTGCGCGGTTGCGCAGCGGAATGTTCAAGCTGACGCCGGCGCTATAATCCGGGAAGTTGCGCCGCAGGACTTGAGCCAGCGCGTTTCCGTACCCGCCCAGGAAGTACGCGTCGATGTTGGCCGGGTTACGCACCAACGATGGCTGGCCAGGATTCGCACTCGGAATTGGCTGCGTGTTGATCAGGCCGGAAAGACCGGTATGCCGGAAGTCGGCGAATGCGTCCACGGTCGGCAGCAACATGCTCTTCGTTCCCTTCAACCCCAGCCTGGCGCTTTCCAGATTAATTCTCGATTGCTCCAATTCCGGCCGGCCCGACACCGCTTTGCCCACCAGATCCTGAATTGGTTCCACCGCTTCGGTGTCCGGCATCCTGATCTTATCGGTGGGGATGATGTGGGCTTCCGACAGCCCCGGCGTCGCCACTCCAGTCCGGCTCAGCGCATTCTTCAACACCGTTTCCTGTTGCAGCAGGTCGGTCTCCGAAATTGTCAAGTCCTGCTGGCTGCGCGCCACTTCCGCCTCAGCGCGGATGATTTCGATCGGAGCCAATGTCCCGATCTCCACCTGTTTCTTGTTGTCGTCGTAGAGCTTCTGGTTCAGCGCCAGCGCCTGCAGCTTCACCCGCACATCTTCGTTCGCGCTCACCAAATTCCAGTACAGCGAAATGACCCCGGAAACAGTCGTGATAACCTGCTGCTGAAACACCAGCTCGGAAACCTTAATGTTGTTCTTCGAAATCTTGATATGCCGAGTATTGACCGCCCGGCCAAACCCCTCCATCAACTTCTGTGTAATGTTCAGCGTGGAGTTTACCGACTTCGACGGATTAAAGTCATTACGACCGGAGTTCTGGTTGAGCAGATTGTTGTTAAAGCCAATGGTCGCCGACGTACCCGTCAGAAAGTTCTTCGAAATCCCGTAATTCGCCGTCGTCCGTTTCGCTATCAACGAACTGGTGCCGGTGAGGAACGGAGCCGTTTGCGGCTGCGTCTGATGCGCCCAAGCCATGGTGCCGGTAAGGACCGGATCCAGGTTCAAAGTCTGCAACCCTTGCCCCGTTTGCGGCGCCACCACGAACAACTGCGAACCGCCGCCGGTTGTCGTCGTCGAGACTCCGCCCCCGCTGCCAATCCGAGCGACACCGCCGGCGCTGTTCCGTTGGAATTCGACCTCGGAAATCCGCGGCCCGTAGCGCTGCAACTCGATGTCCAGATTGTTCTCCAGCGCCAGCGAGATCGTGTCCTGCAGCGACAAATACAGCTTGCCCGCTCGCATCAACTGATCCAGCCGCGACGAATTTCCCAAATGGATCGGCGCCACTTCCTTCCACGAATACGGTTCACGGATGTTATTCCACCAGCCCGAAACGCCGGTTCGGCTCTGGGCCGGCAGCGCCGGGGTCAGGATCACGTTCAAACAGAGAAGACTGGTGAGTTGTTTTGCATTCATACAAAGGTGTTTCCGGTTACAGAGCCAGACGCAGGCTGGAGGCCCAATGTTCCACGATTTGTCTATGATATCGCAGGGTTTAAGCCTCATTCCAAACTTTCTTCGTCCGCTTTCGGGAATCTCCGCCTTACCCGCGTCCGCTCCCCGGCAAATTGCTATATTGGGCTTTGGATGTCCACCACTGACCTTGTTCTCCCGGTCTTCGAACAGACCGGCGCCTACCTCCACGGCCACTTTCGGCTCACCAGCGGACTCCACAGTCCTGCCTATCTCCAATGCGCCAAAGTTCTTCAATATCCCTCGCACGCAGAAGCCCTCGGCCGCGCGCTCGCCATTCGCTTTCGGGAAATGAGCCACGGGGAGGCCATTCCCCTGGTCGCCTCACCAGCGGTTGGCGGCCTAATCATCGGCCACGAAGTCGCCCGCTCCCTGGGGGCCCGCTTCCAGTTCACGGAGCGCGACGCCGCCGGTAAAATGACGCTCCGCCGCGGTTTCGAAGTCGACGCCGGCGAGACCGCCGTGGTCGTCGAAGACGTGATCACCACCGGCGGCAGCACCCGCGAAGTCATCGACCTGCTGCGCGATTACGGCGTCAAAGTCCTCGCCGCCGGGTCCATCATCGACCGCTCCGGCGGCCACGCCGACGTTGGCGTTCCCCGCGCCGCGTTGGCGACGCTCTCCGTCACCAGTTGGGCGCCCGAACTCTGCCCGCTTTGCCGCGAAGGGTCCGTGGCCGTAAAGCCCGGCTCCCGTAATGCCGGCTGACAAACCCGCCCGCCGTATCCGCATCATCGTTTCCTACGATGGGACCAACTTCCACGGCTGGCAGGTCCAACCCGGCCAGGCAACGATTCAAAGCGAACTCCAACTCGCCTTCTTCGCCCTTTCCAAGACCGCCATCCTGGTGCAGGGCAGCGGCCGCACAGACTCCGGCGTTCACGCCATCGCGCAGGCCGCCGCCTTCACCACCACCAGCTCCATTCCCTGCGAAAACCTGCTCCGCGCCATGAACCATCTGCTCCCCGGCGCCATCCGCCTCACCCGCGTGGAGGAAGTTGCGCCCGAGTTTCACGCCCGTCACGACGCCGTTTCCAAACTATACGAATATCGCATTTTTCGCGACGAAATCTGCTCGCCCTTTGAACGCCCCTACGTCCACCATCATGCCTACCCGCTCGACGACCAAAAGATGATCGCCGCCGCCCCTCTCTTCGAAGGCGAGCACGACTTTTCCGCCTTCGCCGCATTCGATGAACGCTACGATTCCAGTTACTCCAAAGTGCGCACCATCTTTTCATCCACCCTTGTCCGGGAAGGGCCGCGCCTCATCTATCGCGTCCGTGGCTCAGGCTTCCTGAAGTACATGGTCCGGAATCTGGTAGGCACTCTAATCGAAGTTGGGAAAGGCAACCTGGAGATGACAGAATTACAAAAACTCCTGTCCGGCGGCTCCCGCGCCGATTGCGGCGCCACCGTCCCGCCCTGCGGCCTCTTCCTCGTCGAAGTTACTTACAAGTAATGCTATATTTATCGAAATCCCATGGATACCCGCACCGCGCGCCGCAAATTCCTCCAATACCTCGCGGCCAGCCCAATCTTCGCCGCCGAATCCCCGCTCATCACCAATCCCGCCCAAGCCATCAGCGTCTTCGACTTCGAGCCCGTGGCCAAAAAGAACATCCCACCCGCGCACTTCGGCTATCTCTCCACCGGCGTCGATGATGAACGCACACTCCGCGCCAATCAGGAAGCCTTCGCCCGTCTGCAACTGCGTCCCCGCCGTTTAGTTGACGTCTCCCGCATCGACGCCTCCGTCGAACTCTTCGGCGTCAAATGGCCGACGCCCCTTTTCCTCTGCCCCTGCGGCAACCAGAAGGCCTATCACCCCGATGGCGAGTCCGCCGTCGCCCGCGCCGCCAACGGCCGCCCCACGCTGAAAATCCTTTCCACCGTCGCCACCGTGTCCGTCGAAGAAGTGACCCGTGCCGCTGGCCGCCCTATCTGGCAACAACTCTATCCCACATCTCGCTGGGAAGTCGGCGAGCGGATCGTGCGACGCGCCGAAGCGGCCGGGTGCCCCGTTCTCGTGATTACCGTAGACCTCGTCGGCGACCGCAACGCCGAAACGGCCAAGCGCTCCGTCGCTAACGATTCGCGCCAATGCGCCTCCTGCCACCCGGTGCCGACGTTCAGCGGCCGCAAGCCATCCTTCGACGGCATCGACACCACCGGCCTCTCCATGCGCAGTCCCAATTTCAATTGGGAATCCGTGCGCCGCATTCGTGCTATCACCAAGATGAAGATCGTCCTGAAAGGCATCGGCACGCATGAAGACGCCCGCATCGCGGCGGAGCAGGGAATTGACGGACTGATCGTCTCCAACCACGGCGGCCGCTCCGAAGACAGCGGACGGGCTTCGATTGATTGCCTGCCGGAAGTCGTCGACGCTGTGCGCGGCCGCATGCCGGTGATGGTCGATGGCGGTATCCGGCGAGGCACTGATATCTTCAAAGCGATTGCCCTCGGCGCGACCGCTGTTGGCATCGGCAGGCCCTATTTATGGGCCCTCGGCGCGTTTGGACAGGCGGGCGTGGAAAAGATGTTGGATCTCCTCCGCATCGAATTTGAACTGGCCATGAAGCAGTGCGGGGCACGGTCGGTCGCCGAGGTCAAACCGGCTCATGTCACGCGCGGTCGGGTCGAGTGACGGCGATTGCGCCCCGCCTCCCTCCCACACCACCGGACGTGCGGGTTTCCGCATCCGGCGGTTGAAGCGCGCGCTTTAACAACCCGCTAGATCCGATGGCATCAGAAAGCCATGACGTCGAAATTTCTCGTTCGACAACGCGGCTTCCAGTCTACCGGCCCTGGCCAAATGCCGGGCTCCCCGGTGGGGCTGTGCGCCGCCCCGAGCAGCCGTCCCCGCGGCCCAAGGCTTCGCCGCCCGGATATGTCTGCGAACCCACCCCTCCAGCCAGAAGATGGGGCGGCGATTCTCGGCCAGTAACCGTTGTCTCCTTCCTTTCATGCAGAGTCCATTACATCAGCCGCTTCGCGCGCAAATCAGCTCGCCGCGCAAGACCCTGCGGCGGCCCACCCATTCACCTACACACGCCAGTAAGCCGAAGCCTGATCGCGCCGACCATGCATCACGCGCACCATTACAACATGCCCCGCCTTCGGCGTCTTCGCCAGCAGAGGAAATCCCGCGACAATCGAATCCACAACCCCATTCGCGATCTCCACACTGCCGAACTTTTTCGCTATGTAACCCCAAATCCCATCCAGAATCAACCGGCTGGAATCCGTCAGCGCATAATGGAACTGACCAGAGCCTTTCACGAATGTGCGCCAGGGCGGCGCAAGCTGGCGGTTAAAGTAGTGGACATCTTCGCCAGCGATACGATGATAATTGTGGAGGTAAGGATATGAACCGGGAGATTTTATCAACTGAACGGCTACGTACCTTGCTAAAGGCTTTCAAGGAACAGCACGCCGAAGAGTACCATTTGCGCGCGTTGGGCTACTTTGGCTCGTACGCCCGAAAAGAAGCCACCGCTGATAGCGATGTGGATGTTGTGTTCGAGACGAATGAACCGAATCTGTTTCGCACGGCGATGATGAAACAGGATTTGGAGGAGTTATTGGGACGTTCAGTGGATGTGCTGCGGTTAAGCGGTTTGACCAACCCTCGCCTGAAGGCGCGCGTCGAGAGGGATGCGGTATATGTGTGATCCGGAGTTGCTGGTTGATAAGCTGCAAGCCCTGCTGGAAGCGCTGGAACGAATTCCGAGACGGTTTGCCGGCATCGCCGTCCCAGCCGATTTTTACGCGAGCGATTCGGGAATTGACCGGATGGATGCGATTTGCATGATCCTGATCGCCGCGGGTGAGGAACTCAAGAATATAGACCGCAAGACTGAGGGCAAGTTGCGAAGCCGTTACCCCGGCGTGGGCTGGCGCGGCGTAATTGGGACACGAGATATTTTGGCCCATGCCTATTTTCAGGTGAACGCCGAACAGTTGTTCGATACCTGCCGGAACGATATTCCGCCATTGATTGAGACGGTCAAAACGATGATCAAGGACATCGAAGCGGGCGCTGCATAAACATTTTCCCGGAATCGCCCTACGCCATCCTCCACCCGGCCGGCCTCTGGTTCTTCCGCGCGCTCCGAAATTGACCCGCTTGTACTCTCCAAAACTGACCCGCGCCAAGAACGCGATTTGCCGCTGGGCAAGACATTTTCATCCGCGCCAACGGCGTGTCTCGTCTTGCCCACGGGCAAAATCTTGCCTTTCCGCCTTTGCGGCGATCGAGCCTCGCCTTTGCTTCGCCTCACGCACGGACCTTGGCCTCGGGCCAGCGCGCCAGCCGGCCACCCCCACCGCCGGTTTTGCGAACAAACTCGTGAGTCAGTTCTGCCAAGCAAACCAGGGTCAATTTTGAGCGCGCCGAAGGTAACCCACCCTGGGCAACGTCTTCGCGGACCTCGGCCTGGCCGACGCCGGCGAACACCTGATCAAGGCCCGCTTGGTCGTTAAGATAGCCCACCGCATTTGACGCAAGCGGCTGCCGCTCAGCTCATTGGCATCGATCAGCCCAAGGTATCCGCCATGCTGGCAGGCCAGTTCCGCGGCTATTCTGTAGAACGCCTGATGCGGTTCCTCGTCGCCCTGGGCCATGATGTGGAGATCGTCGTGAAGCCTAAAAAACGTGGTGCCGCCGAACTTCGCGTCGCGTGGCAGTAGAGGTTTTTCGTTTGACTTGTGGCGCGAGGCGGGGATAGCATAATCCTGTAGATGGCATCCGAGTGATGCCTGCCTGAGTAGTTGCCTGAAGGAGAAACTGCCATGAAAGATCCCCGCGCGACGATAGTCCTCCTGCTTTTGGCCGCCCTGCCCCTGCTAGCGCAGCGCTCGACCGGTTCCGTGGCCGGCACCGTTACCGACTCAACCGGCAGCACGGTTCCTGGCGCCAGGATCGTTGTTACCAATCTTGCCACCGGAATCGAGCGCACGGTCAGTTCGAATGACGCGGGCTTTTATTCCGCCACCGCCATCCCCGCCGGCCGTTATTCCATTACAGTCACCAAGGAAGGATTTTCGACCTACGGCATTCCCGAAGTGACCCTTCAAGTGGATCAAAGCGCCACAGCCAACATCCAACTGCAACTGGGAGCGGTCAGCGAGACGGTGAGCGTCGTCGGCGCCATCGCGCAAGTCGACACCCGCACGGCAACGCTGAACACGGTGATTACCAAGGAGATGATAACGGATCTTCCCCTCAACGGCCGCAACGTGTTGCAGTTACTTCGGCTCACCCCAGGCACGCTCTCCACGTCCGGCACGTTTAACCAAGCGGCGACGCGCCCGGAGGCCGGCAGTGAACTGATCTCCGCCAGCGGCGGACGCGGCAACTCCACCACGTTCGTCATGGACGGCGGTGTTCACGAAGATCCCTACACGGAAGTGGCGAATGTTCTGCCGAATCCGGATGCCGTTCAGGAATTCAGCTTTCAGACCAATAACTACGGCGCCAAGTTCGCTGGCCGCGGGGGCGGAGTGGTCAATATCGTGACCCGGTCGGGAACCAATGCACTCCACGGCGTGATGTTCGAGTATCTCCGCAATTCAAAGCTGAATGCGCGTAACTTTTTCGCCCCCGCGCGGGAGGAACTCAAGCGCAATCAGTATGGGTTCGCCGCCGGAGGTCCGATCAGGCGCAACCGCACTTTCATTTTCGGGTCCTGGCAGGGGACACAGGTCCGGGCACTGCCTTCCACACTGACCGCTCAAGTGCCGACGGCAGCCCAGCGGCAAGGCGACTTCAGCGCCCTTTCCACGCGTCTCGTCGATCCCGATACCCGCCTGCCTTTCGCTGACAACATGATTCCGCGGGCGCGGCTGGATCCCGTCGCCCAGCGTGTACTGCAACTGGTTCCGCTTCCAAACGCCGGAGGCAACCTGCTCCGCTATCAGCGCGCCGACAAGCAGACCGGTGCCCAGTACCTGGTGAAAGTCGACCATCAGTTCAGCACCCGCCATCAGCTTTCGGGCCGCTATTTCTTCGACGAACTCAAAATCCCCGCCATCCCCGACAAAAGCAACATTCTCACCGCGATCGCCAACCGCCGCTGGCAGAGCCAGAGCGCCGTGGCCAACTACACTTTCATGGCCAGTCCCACGCTGCTTTCGAATACATTGTTGAGTTACAACCGCGTCTCCAACATCGCAACGCAGCCTGACTTCCCCGGTCATCGCGAGTTCGGCATTAACGTGCCTACTCTTTCCGCCGGCAGCACGTTCCGCATGAACATCAACCAGTACTTCAGCAACTCCTACAATGCGATCTACCGCGTGCCACGCAACCAGTACAACTTCCAGCATTCCTGGACGTGGATTCGCGGCCGTCATCAAGTCGAGTTTGGCGCCGACGTCCTGCGCGAGCAGAGTATCCTCGATCAGGATTTTCTCTCCGATGGCAATTTCACCTTTGCCGGCCGTTTCTCCGGAGACAACCTGGCCGATTTCGTCATCGGCAAACCGAGCGCGTTTAGCCAGATCACCGTGCTCTACAATAGCCTCATCCGCAACCTATACGGAATGTTCGTGCAGGATACCTTCAAAGTGAACCGCCATCTCACGCTCACCCTTGGCGTTCGCTGGAATCCCTTCATTCCGTTCACAGACAGTTTTGCGCAGCAAATCTCACAATGGAACGAACCGGCCTATAAAGCGAATGTTCGTTCGAAGCGCTTCCCGAACCTGCCTCCCGGTCAATTAGCCGCCGGGGATCCAGGGGTTCCTGAGGGCGGGGTGAAGGCTGCCTGGAATTTGTTTGACCCGCGTCTGGGCTTCGCCTGGGACGTATTCGCCAACGGCAAGACCAGCGTCCGAGGCGGTTACGGGCGCTTCCACGACCAGACTCCGGCGCTCACTTACAATCGCCAGGTCACCTCGCCGCCCAACTCAGTTCGCGTCGATATCACGGCGCCATTCAGCACCCAGGATCCCTACCGTGGTTTTATAAACCCGTTCCCCGTTACGCGGCCGATTCAGGCATCGCAGACGTTTCCCTCGCCATTCCTGATCGTCGGCTTCGATCCGGATTTTAGCTACCCGAACATTCATCAGTGGAACCTGACCATCGAACAGGCGCTGCCCGGCGCCATGGTGCTGCGCACTGCCTACCAGGGCTCATCTGGCCGGCGGCTTTTCCATGCGGCGGAGCTGAACCCAGCCATTTTTGGGCCCGGTGCCACCATCGCCAACACGGACCGCCGTCGCCTGCGTCCCGAGTTCACCCAGATCACATTCGCTGGAACATACGGCCACTCGAACTACCATGCCCTCGTGGTGAGCGTGGAACGCCGCTTTACTCGCGGTCTCACGTTTCTTACCGGCTACAGTTGGCAAAAAAGTCTCGATATCGCCTCCAATACGGCTTTTGAGGGCAATAACAACGCGCATCCGTTCGGCCAGATCGAAAAGGATTATGCTGTGTCGAACTTCGATCGCCGCGGACGGCTGACGGCTTCTTTTAACTACGCGCTGCCGTACCAGGGCCGAGGCGTCGCGGGCCTGATTCTCGGCGGTTGGCAGACCAACGGAATTGTGAGCCTGCAGTCGGGCGGTCCGTTGACGGTGTTCAATGGCGTCGATATCTCTTTAACCGGAATCGGACAGGATCGCGTCGACATTATCGGCGATCCGATGCTGGCCGGAGGCCGCTCCGGCGGAGAGCGGATTCTCCGCTCGTTCGACACCGCCGCGTTCCGCGAGCCATCGCCGGGTACGTTTGGAACCCTGGGCCGTAACACCTTGCGCGGGCCTGGGCAGGCCGTGGTCGATTTTTCTGCCTTTAAGAATTTCGTCATGCCGTTCGCGGAATCACACAAGCTCGAGCTCCGCGCTGAGTTCTTCAATCTGTTCAATCGAGTAAATCTCGGCAATCCGAACACCACTCGGATTAATGCGCTTTTCGGACGGATCACCGGAGCTGGCGATCCCAGAATTATACAACTCGGGCTCCGGTATTCATTCTGAGCGGAACTCCTATGTCCCATTGTGTGTGTCGGCCCGCGCCCGCTATCCAGCAACAGGGATGTCGCCGCTGGGTCGTCCACCCCGTCACGGGCAGCCCCCCATTCCGCCAGGAAGCCCGCCACCCGCGAATGCGTATCCATCATCGGCAAAGCATAGATCACGCTCAGAACCGTAATCGACAGCGCTAAGCCAATCCCCGCCCACAGCCGCAACGAAGACATCGGAAACGCCCGCACGCCGCGGTGCGGATAAATAAAGTCCCGCCTAGCCGCCCCCCCGCCAATGGACAGTACGTACCTAAATTCCGTGCTAAGGTGCCCGCACAAACTTAGTACCCTGGTACGGTGCGCACTGTGGCAAGAAATAGCGACCGTGGATTCCCGCCTCACTCGATCCTGCAACCAGCCTCGTCCATCGATCCGCGAGTGACCAGGCATCCGCAAAGTAGGAATGTTTATCAGACCCGATCCTGGCCGGCGTGCCGATACCGCGCAACTCGTGGTCGAATAATAAAGCGGACGATACCTTGGACTTAGAACTAACAGCGGATCAGAATAGTTTACTCTTCCGAGCCCTCGTGTCTTCCTACACGAACTTCACCAAGATCCGGATCATGGTCTATCGAGACCTCCACGATGCGCTCGACGACATCTCTCCCGACCTCGATAAACAGTCCGGCGTGATGGCTCTCATGCAGTGGGCGAAGGCGGAAGGCAAGGTCCAGGAACTTTCCGACGCTTTGATCGCTGACAGGCCGAGCAACCAAAGTGTCCAAGCTTGCAATCGATCCGTCAGCAAGCAAACGCTCTCCCCTGCGCCCAGTGTACCTCCCACTCCTGTCAATCCCGAACCCCCTAAGTCCCATCCCATCAATCACCCCCCGCTATTGCGCCTCCCGTCAATCGTTCCTCCCGAGCGTATCAAGCCGGAGGCACCAGTCGCCCCTCCCGTCAACCCACTAGTTCCTCCGGCAGTCCCACCTACTAAGGTTCCGCTTCACATCAAACCAGCAAAACTCTTGTTGCGGCCGTCGTTCTCGTGGTCGCCATCCTCGTGCTATCCAAAGCCGGTCTCCTCCCTTTCCCGGCTCGTCTGAGAAATCTGTGGGTGGATTCAGGCACCGGTGAGTGGTCCATTGAGGAAGCGGCGGAGTT
>CAMDKT010000021.1 GCA_945900935.1 Candidatus Sulfopaludibacter sp. SbA3
CCGGGAAAAGGGGTTGATTTGCGGATGGCACGGGTTTCTGAATGGGGCGCGTCAACACGGTGCGTTACTGCCATCCATTGTGCGGCACTTCTGGTTGCCGACCTCAGAATGAACTTGTTGAAGCGCTCCAAGGGTGACGTTCGGGAGCGTGGTTGACTTGAGAGAGGAACCGACAGCCGAGGCCGGGAGGCCGAACCGAAGCGGAGATTGGAAACCTGACAACGGCAAGTTAAACCGGCGCCCATGGAGATCGCTCTTTGAAACACAAAGATTCCATGCAAGGGTGCGGCTGGAACACGCAGTTGCCGCTTGCGTGGAGGTGTCGTGGTAATCCTGAGTCCGATGCCGCCAGCGACCTCACCCAAACCTAGCGGGACTTTCGCAAAATCGGGCGTGTTTTCTTCGTAGAGCAGGCTTTGACAGTAGTTGGGATGCCATCCGCGCGATAGATGAAAGAAGTACATGTCGAAGACGTCTGAATCCCCGGTCGCGCGGTTCCTGGTTTGGACTAGGAAGGTTCTCGGGGCTTGCACGATTGGCCGCTGATGAACGCTGATCAACGCCGATAAGCAGTCGCGTGTTATCCGCGTTCATCAGCGTTCATCAGCGGCCAGTATTGTGCGGCGCGAAACTCGTAGCTCTGCGACAACTGGCTCGCGGCCGGGAACACGCACGACAGTGGCTGCTCAACCCTCTCGCCGCCACTCTTGACGATTGTTTCATCTAGCCGGAGAATCGTGCCTGGATCTATGGGTAGCTGTGGAGGTAGCCCGCGAAACTAGCCGCGGGGCCACAGCCGCTGCCGCCGCGGGACAAGAAAAACTGCCGCCGGCAACCCCGCTTCCAGGCTCACGGTTTGCTTGAGGTTCGCTGCCGGGCGGCGCGGCGCAAGGGACGAAGCCGTTCCCGGCGTTCCTCGGCGGCGTGAATCTCCCGCTCGCTCAGGCCGAAGTAATGGCCAACTTCATGCCAGACCGTATCGGTGACAATCCGCTCCAAGTGGGCCGGATTGCGAGACATCTCTTCATGTGGAAGCTGGAATATTCGGATCCGGTCGGGGCCGTCGGGCGACGAGTCCCCGACACTGCGCTCGGTGAGAGGTCGGCCCTCATAAAGTCCGAGCAAATCGGGCGACGGGCCGAGCGGTTGGACGACGATAACCAGATTCCGCATCCGGGCGCGGAAGCGGCCCGGTAATGCGGCGACCGCGCGTTCCACGATCGCGTCGAATGCTTTTGGTGCGAGCCGTAGGGGCACTTTGTCAGAATAGAAAGAAAGCCACGGCAATGCAACCTCACTCATGAACGATACCCTCAATCCAAAAGACACTCCGGTAGATACGACAACCCTGCCGGTAATTGCGGCCAATCTCGGAATTGGCAAACTGGTACGCCACATTTTTCTCTGCGCCGACGCGACGAAGCCCAAGTGCGCCGGGAAGGAAGAGTCGAACGAAGTCTGGGAACATCTGAAGAAACGGCTGGCCGGATCGGGACTGATGGTCGGCGACAAGTGTACTTACCGGACGAAAGCGAACTGCCTCCGGATTTGCGAGCACGGGCCGATCGCGGTCGTCTATCCGGACGGAATCTGGTACCACTCGGTGACGAAAGAAGTCGCCGACCGCATTGTGGACGAACATCTGGTGGGCGGCAAGCCTGTGGCCGAATATGTGTTTGCCGTGAATCCGTTGGACGGGAACGGCGAGTAGCCCCTCCGATGGAAGATCGAATGATCGTGGCGATTGACGGCCCGGCGGGCGCGGGAAAAAGTACGGTTGCGCGGGCTGTGGCTGAGCGGATGGGATTTCTGCATGTCGACAGCGGCGCGATGTATCGGGCGGTGGCGCTATGGGCTCTGGAGAATGGCATCGATCCTTCCGACGCTGGCAAAGTGATTCCGCTGGCGGAGAGCGCGGAGATCAATCTCGACGGCGGGCGGGTGCTTTTAAACGGGAGGGACATTACCGCCGGTGTACGCCGCCCGGAGGTTTCGCAAGCCGCGTCGCGAGTGTCGGCAATTCCCGGCGTGCGCCGGGAGTTGGTGCGCATGCAACAGGAATACGCGGCGGTGACCAGCGTCGTGATGGAGGGGCGGGATATCGGCACCGTCGTGTATCCGAACGCGCGAGTGAAGGTTTACCTCGACGCCTGTTCGGAGGTTCGCGCTCGCCGGCGCGTGGAAGAGTTGGGCGGAGATTACACGCAGGTGCTTCAAGAGATTCGCGAACGCGACACTCGCGATGAGACACGGGCGGATTCGCCGCTGCGCCAAGCGGAAGACGCCGTGTATTTGGACACCAGCGATCTGGACGAAGCAGGCGTGATTCTTGCCGTGTTGCGGATTGTTCGCGAACGGATTTCGAACGGAAGAGGAGTAACGAGTTGAGCGATTTGATCGTGATGAAATTTGGCGGTACGTCGATGGGTACTGCCGGCCGTATCCGGATTGCCGCCGAAATTACCGCCGCCGAACGGGCCAAGCGCCCGGTGGCCGTCGTGGTTTCAGCGATGTCGAAGGTGACCGATATGTTACTCGATACGCTGCGGCACGCTGAAGGCGGCGACCGCGCGACGATGGAACGGAACATCGCGGCGTTGCGAGAGCGGCATGAGACCGTGGCGAACGAGTTGCTGCGATCGCCGGAAGAAGTGTTGACGGGAATCGCGGGCCTGATCGCGGAATTTGAACGGATTTCGCAGGGAATGCTTTTACTGGGCGACCGGCCGCCGCGGTCGGTGGACGAAGCGATGGCAATCGGCGAACGGTTGACGGCGTTGATCCTGGCCGCTTATTTGACTGAGACTGGAACGCCCGCCGAAGCGGTAAACGCGGCCAGCGTGCTGGTGACGGATTCGGTATTTGGAAACGCGACGCCGATAATGAATCTGACTCGGGCGAAAGGCGTTGCGGTAGTGGCGCCGCTGTTGGCGGCCGGCTCCGTGGTGGTGATGACGGGTTTCAATGGTGCCACCGCCGACGGCAAGCCCACGACGCTCGGGCGCGGCGGCTCCGACTTTTCCGCGTCGATTTTGGCCAGCGCCATGGACGCATCCGAACTGTGGATCTGGACCGATGTCGATGGCATCATGACGGCCGATCCACGGCTGGTGAAGGACGCGCGGGTATTGGACGAAGTCACCTATGCCGAAGCGGCCGAGCTGGCCTACAACGGCGCGAAGGTATTGCACCCCCGGACGCTGGCGCCGCTGGTGGAAAAGAAAATTCCCGTTTGGAGCAAAAACTCGTTCAACCTGGCAGCGCCCGGCACCCATATTGTCGCGGCGTTGCGGGCCGATGAGCCTCGCGGCGCGCGGGCGGTGACGTCGATGGCGAATGTGGCGCTGGTTTCCGTTGAGCCGGCGTCGGCATCCATCAGCGGCACGCGCGTCATGGCGCGGGCGCTGGATGCCTTGGACATTGTGAACGCGGAGGTGTTGACGCTCTCCAGTTCTTCGTACCGGCAAAGCTTCTGCTTCCTGGTCAGGAAAGACGAGCTGCCGGCGGTACTGAAGGGTCTCGAAGAGGCCTTGGCGCTGGAGCTTGAGCATGGCTATGTGAAGCCCTTCGAGATCGACGAAAATGTCGGCTTGCTGGCCGTTGTCGGCGAAGGGATGCGGGGCGTGGCCGGTCTCGCCGGAAGGGTTTTTACGGCTGTTTCGAGGGAGGGGATCAGCATCATCGCCATCGCTCAGGGTTCTAACGAATTGACGATCAACCTGGTGGTGAGCCGCGATGGGCTGGAGCGGGCCGTGAAGGCCATTCACGCCGAGTGCGGGCTGGGGCGGCGAGCGTAGCGATAGACCGCGCCTGCCTCCGCCTCCACGCGCGAGTGCCGGTGATGAAGCATTTCATGAAGAATTTTATAGTTGCCCGTCCCCGCGCCGTCTGATAGCCTTAGCGCTTATTGACGGGGGAATGCCGACAACACTGGCCGAAGAATCCACGATTTCCGCGCGGGCACTCGCACTACTGCCGAGCCTTCGGGCGGGTGAGCGTGTTGCGGTCCTGTTCTTTCTCTACCTCTCGGGACTAAGCTGGGTACGCGATTTGGGCGCGATGTCGCGGCTCCTGCTGCCGGCGGCGGCGCTTTTGATCTGCACGCTGGCGGCGGCGGAGTCTGCCAATACGAAAGGGACGACGCGCGTTGTCCGGGATTGGCTTTCCCAAGGGCTCATCCTGGCCGCCTACTTGAGCATCGGCTGGTTTAACTCGCCGCCAATTACGGCATGGCAGGCGAGTTGGGTGGAATGGGATCGTTTGATTTTGGACACATGGGGGCTGCGCGCGGCAGTGGAAAGCGCGGGCATCCTGATCCCCTCTTTGCTTGAAACTGCCTATTTACTGCTTTATGCGGCGCCGCCGGTTGGCCTCTGTATCCTGTATTGGAACTCCAAGCGGAAACACGTCCATGCGTTTCTGTTCACGCTATTATTAGGGACCTTCTCCGCCTACGCGCTGCTGCCGCTCTTCCCCGTCCATGGGCCGCACGCCGTCTATCCGTCGCTCGATCTGCCGAACATCAACGGTTTGGGACGGAGCGTCAACCTGTGGGTATTGGACCACCTGGATATGCCCGCGAACGCGTTTCCAAGCGGCCACGTGGCGGTGGGGTTTGCGACGGCGTTTGGGATGTTTCATGCCGTGCGCTCGCGGCCGGCGATCTGGGGATCGGCGTTTGCGTTCGCGACGCTGGTTTTTATCGCCACAGTTTACTGCCGGTATCATTACGCGTTTGACGGGCTGGCGAGCATTGGCATCGTCGCCGTTGTCTGTACGGTTGCCGGACGGCGGGGAGGCCCTGTTGCGTAATCTCGCTCTGGCGGCTTTGGGGCTCGGGTTGCTGCCGCTGGCGGCGGAACGGGTGTCCCAGGAGTTGCTGGTCCGGTTGACGACACCGGTCACCACGACGTCCAAAGCGGGTGCGCGTTTTGACGGCGTCGTCACTGGCTGCGCCCGTGCGGACTGCATCGCCGTGCTGCCCGTCGGGAGCACGATCTACGGGTTTGTGCGGCAAGTGCTGCCGGTTGGTTTTGGCGTGCGGCGCGAAAGGGCGTCGATGGCGCTGGAATTCACCGGATGCCGGTTGCCGGACGGCGTCGAGACCTCCTGCCGCTCCGAACTTCTGTCCATCGACAATGCGCGCGAAACCGTGACGAAGGGCAATCGAATTCATGGGATACTCGCCGCCGACCATCCGCACAGCCTATTGAGCGGGGTTTGGTTCCGGCCGTCAACCGCCCTGGTTACTCGGTCGCTTTCCGGGCTGAATGGCGCGGGAAAATTGCTCTATTCCGGGATCGCTCCGCATCCGGTGTTCGCGGGAGTAATTCTGATTACGCGCCTGGCGATTCTGCGGCTGCCGGAACCGGAAATCTATGTTCCCGCCGGCACGGATTTGATCCTGCTCGTCTCCGGCGAGGCGCGGGAGCGTTCTCAAGAAGTCGATCCAGCCCCGCTTCGCGACTCCTTGGCGGTGTGGCTCGCGGAGGCACCCGTGCGAGTGGCAACGCCGGAAGGCACGACCGCCGTCGATATTATCAACTTTGCGTTCCGCGGATCGGACGCGGAGCTGGCGCTGGCTTTTCTGGGCGCGGGATGGACGACAGCGGATGATCTGAACAAGCGCACGTTTGCGCGCTCCTATCGGGCGTTCACCGAAATGCGGCCCTATCCTACGGCACCGGTTTCGCCAATGCGTTACGGAGGCCGACTGCCCGACAGAGTCTTCCAAAAGTCCTTCAATACGATGGCCAAGCGGCATCACGTTCGGTTGTGGAACGTGCCGTCCCCGGAGGGGCCGTTATGGCTCGGAGCCGCGACGCATGACGTGGGCATCGCCTTCGACTGGAAGCGCCTGATACTGACTCATCGGATCGACCGGGAGCTTGACCGGGAGCGGGACAAGGTGTTGGCTGACCTATCCTATGCCGGGTGCGTCACACCCATCGCCACCGTTGCCCGCCCGGATTTGGCGAGAAACAACGCCAAGCTGTCAACCGACGGAGCGTTGCATTTTGTCGAAGCCAAAAGCTGTGAACCGCCTGTCCCCCACCCGTCCGGGTCGGTCAAAAAACCGTCACTGGGAAAAGCGATCCTGCGACGCACGATCCTAGAGGCGCGTCACTACGTCTTCCGGGGGAACGCTTACTACTGGACTTTCCGCGGGCTCCGTTCGCAACCGATGCAAAATCTATATGCGCGGTCCCGGCCGGCGGCGACGAAATAATTTGCCGGCGGTGACGAAATAATCTGGAGGTGCGGGTCGGGGTCGAACCGACGTATGAGGGTTTTGCAGACCCTTGCCTTACCACTTGGCTACCGCACCGCTCGTCATAGCTGCTTCCACTAGGGTAAGCTACACAGTACCGGATCCGCAACCCGGAGCCGTTCAAACTCAGGAGAACCGTATGGAACGACGCACTGTTTTTTCCGCGCTGGCCGCTGGCATGAGCGCCCAGGCCGCCATTTTTTCAAACCCCTTCGCGCACGCATTTTTGAAGAGTTTTGTGGCGCATTGGAACGACACGCGGGAGTATTCGCTGGCCGTGCTCGACGCGATGCCTGCCGATAAGTTCACGTCGAAGGCGAACCCGGCGCAACGGACTTTCGGCGAGCAAATGCTCCATCTGGCCAGCGCCAACACCGCCTATTTCCGGGGCTTCGATCTCCTGCCGCCGCCGGAGATGAAGCCGCCGGACGCGGCTGATAAGGCGGCGGTGCGCGCGTTTGTCGTCGCGGGCTTCGATTTTACGGACGCGGTGCTGGCGAAGATGACAGAAAAGGACGTTTTGCGCACGGACATTAAGTTCAGTCCGCGCCTGCCCGCGCACTCAGCGGTGGACATTTTTCTGCGCGCCTACATGCACACGGCGCATCATCGCGGCCAGATCATCACCTATTTGCGGGTAAATGAAATTAAGCCGCCGACTTGGAAATTCGAGCCGCACGCGTAGCTATTCCAGCTTCTTCCCGCGATCCCGCAACAACTGCTCCAGGCCCAGCTTCCACCACGCGCCCGTCACGCCTTCCAGCGGACGCGTAAGCTTCGCGGGTTTGATGCGGACTGTCGCTATGATCACATCCTCGCCGTAAATCGACGCCTCTTCAATAATGTTGCCATCGTCCCTGATGATGCGGCTCTGGCCGTGCGAGCCGGAGTTGTCGGCATTATTCCCCGGGGCGTTCGCAGCCACGGCGAACATCTGATTCTCCACCGCCCGCGCCATCATCTGCGCACGATAGCCGGGCAGTTTCTGCTCGCTCTTCATGCCCGATTCATGGCTGATGTAATAAACCACACGCGCTCCGGCAATCGCCGGCAAGCGGACAAATTCCGGGTATCGCTCGTCGTGGCAAATGATCACCGTGGACGGTACGCCGCCCAGTTCAAACAGCGCCATGTGATTGCCGGGCGTGGCCCATTTCTCTCCGGCCAGTTGCAGCTTGCCGAAGCGCTCCACCATTTCGCCTTTTTCGTTGAATACCAGCGCCACATTGTAGGCGCGGCTGCCGGATTTGAACACCGATCCCACCACCGCGCCGATGCGCCGCCGCGCGCAGGTTTGGCCAATGAAAGCCGCCGCTCCCTCCAACTGTTCCGGCGTCGCGTCGATGCTTGGGCCGGTGTGATAGCCCGTGACGGCGCACTCCGGGAACACAGCCACCGCGACGCCTTTATCGGCGAGTGATTCCAGCGCCGCCACGATGCGCTTCGTGTTGTCCGCGATATCGAACGACGACCGGAACTGCACGGCGGCGACTTTCAATTCCACGGCCTGCGCGAAGGCCGCAACGCCAACGGTGAGCAACAGCAAGAGTTTCATTTCGTCTTCCCTTCAGGCGGATAGTCCGCGTTCTCGGTGCGCGCCGCGTTTAACAGCGTTGTCAACCGCGCCGTCAGCTCCGGATGCTGATCAGCGATATTGCTTTTCTCACCCACGTCGGCCGTCAGATCGTAGAGTTCCAACGGTGCCCGCAACCCGTGGCGCACGCCCTTCCACTGCCCGTCGCGAATGGCTTGATGAAACCCCTTCTGGTGCGATTCCCAGTAGAGATACTCACGCTTCGGCACTCCCGGCTTGCCCAGCAGAACCGGCAGCACCGACACGCCATCGATCCCCGCCGGTGTCTTCGCCCGGGCCAGTTCGGCGGCTGTCGGCAGCAGATCCCAGAAGGCCCATGGATAATCGCTGACACTCCCTGGCGCGATCCGCTCCGGCCAACGGGCGATCATCGGCACCCGCAGGCCGCCCTCATACACTTCGCCTTTCGCACCGCGAAACGGGCCCGTGCCGTTGAACAGAGGCAAGCCCGATTTGTGTCCGGCGCCGTTGTCACTGGTGAAGACCACCAGCGTATACATCGCCAATCGCAGACGGCTTAAAAGCTCCAACACCTGCCCGATGCCGCGATCCATGTGAGTCACCATCGCGGCGTAGTTCTTGTCGATTTCGGACCACGGCTTGTCTTTGTAAACGCCTTGCGAAGGCACTTGCAAATCGGCGTGCGGCGCAGTGTAAGTCAGATAGAGGAAAAACGGATTCCAGCGGTTGACGCGAATGAAGCGCAGCGCTTCGCGGGTGAACAGATCCGTAGTGTATTCCCCCTTCGCGCCATTCTGATTGCCCGGGATCGGCTCCTTCTTTTCATTGCGCCAAAGGTGATCGGTATAGTAATCGACGGCGTGATCCTGGTTCAGGAACCCGTACCAATCGGTAAAGCCCTGGCGGTTCGGAATGCCCGTGGTACCGGGCTCGCCTAGCCCCCATTTGCCCACGATGCCGGTGACATAACCGGCGTCGCGCAGCACTTCCGCCACGGTGATGTCTTCGGGCCGAAGCGGCACGCGATCGCCGTTCTGAACGGAATGATTCCAGCGAACCCGCGTATGGCCGGAGTGCTGCCCGGTCATCAGGCAACTGCGCGAGGGCGCGCACACAGCCGAGCCGGCATAGGCTGAAGTAAATCGCATGCCCTGCGTTGCCAGACGGTCAATGTGCGGGGTTTGAATCAGCTTCTGGCCGTAGCAACCGGCGTCGCCCCAACCCATATCGTCGGCCATGATCCAGACGATGTTCGGCCGCCGCGATCCTTGTAACGCGAGCCCTTGTAACGCGAATGCCGCGGACAGCCAATGACGCCGGGAGAGTGTGGGCTTCACCAGCCCATGGTATTAAATCACCGCCTGCTTCCAACGCCCTTGCCGGAAATAGACGATGGCGAGTACGGAAACCACCACCTCCGCCACCGCCACCGCGCCGTACATCCCGCGCGGTCCGAAGCCGAGCGGCCATGCCAACGCCCATGCGAGTGGAAGCTGCACAGCCCAATATCCGATCAAGTTGATTTTCGTGGGCGTGGCGGTGTCTCCGGCGCCGTTGAAGGCTTGCAGCATCATCATCCCGTAGGCGTAAAGGACGTAGCAGGAGCTGATGTAGCGCAGGCAAAGCGCGCCCGCGTCAAGCACCGGCTGGCTGTCGGTGAAGACGCGGAGAATCCTTTCCGGTGCCAGCATGAACGCTAGCGAAAGCGCGGTCATAAAAATGCAGTTGTAGAAACCCGCGCGCCAGACGGCGGCCTCGGCGCGCTCCGGTTTGCCAGCGCCCAGGTTCTGCCCCACCAGCGTCGCGGCGGCGTTCGAAAGGCCCCACGACGGCATGATGCTGAACATAATGACGCGAATGCCAATGGTGTATCCGGCCAGAACAGTGGGGCCGAATGTGGCCGCGATCCGGACCAGCGCGGTCCAACTCGCCAGGGCGATGAAGATCTGCAACATGCCGTTCAGCGCCGGGCGCAGAATGTGCCGCAACAACTCCGGATTCGGCTTCCAATCGGCGGCGCGAATGTGGATCCGGCCAGCGCCGCTATGCAATAGCCAGATCTGGTACACCACGCCGGACCCGCGGCCAATCACGGTTCCAACCGCGGATCCGGCTATTCCCATTTCGGGGAACGGCCCAAGGCCGAATATCAGGCAGGGGTTCAGTACGATGTTGATGATGTTGGCGAACCAAAGCACGCGCATGGCGATGACGGCATCGCCCGCGCCGCGAAAGATCGCGTTCAACAGAAACAGCATCATCAGCGTCCCGCACCCGCCCAGCACGATCCGCGCGAACGTTACGTTGCGCAGAATGCCCGGTGTCGCGCCCATCAACCCCAATAACTCCGGCGCGAAGACGAATCCGAGCAAGCCGATCAACGCCGACGACGCCGCGCCGATCAGCACGGACTGGGCCGCGCCGCGCGCCGCTTCTTCCGGGTTCTTTTCACCGATCCGCCGCGCGACGAACGCCGTCGTTGAAAAGCTCAAACCCAGCGCCACCGCGATCACCAGCACGACGATCGACTCGGTGAGCGCCACCGTCGCCATCGCGTCTACTCCCAGTTTGGAGACGAAGAAAATATCCACGACGGCGAACAGCGACTCCATCGCCGTTTCCAGAATCATCGGAATCGCCAGCAAAAGCAGCGCGCGGTCCAGGTTTCCGGCGGTGTAGTCCACCGCGCCGCCGCGAAGGGAGTCCCGGAATGTTCGCCACCAGCGATTTTCCATGTTCTATTGTAGGCAGGGTCTCGTGTCCCGAAGCACAGAAACCCGTTCCGGAAGCCGCCTGTTATGATAATTGGGCGAGGGCGATATGGCGAATAATGGAACGACGATAACTCCGCTTGGTCCCGAAAAAACGCTCCGGTGGGCACCGATATCCGGATTGTGGCAGTTTGCCGATTCGTCCGCAACGTACTTGGGGCCTGCCTCGGCGGAGGGTGTCCCAGTCTACGGGATTGCGTTGACGAATCGAAACCTGACGGACGGGTCTGTTCGAGTCAACATAAAGCTGTCAAAGGTTGACCTTGAAGGCCACATTTCCGCGGGCATTGTCCTTGGCTTTCAATCCGAACGGTCCCGCTATGTGGTCGTGACGCTAGGCGGTTACGGAAGGGCTTACTCGATTGCGGAATTCGTCCCTGGGGTCGCCTGGCAGGGTATTGAGAACGTCGGCTCCGCGAGAAACCTCGAACCGGGCAAGGAGTATGAAATCGAGATCCGCCAAACCGGTCAAGAGATCCGAATGGGCGTCGATGGTGTCGACGTGATCGAAAGGATTCTCGCGCAGCCATTGGCCGGAAGTCAGTTGGGACTCTTCGCTTGGGGCAAGGAACGGGTTGATTTCAGTCAGCTTATAGTCGAGTCGGCCAAGCCCAAAGTCTTCGTTGCCATGCAGTTCGGCCAGCCTTACGATACCCTCTACAAGGAAGTGATCTATCCAAAAGCGAACAGTCTTGGCTTGAACGTCATCCGCATCGACGAGGTCGCCGGTCCCGGGGTAATCTTTGAAGATATCAAGCGTCAAATCGCCGAAGCCAGAATAGTAATCGCTGAGATTACCGCGCCCAATCAAAACGTTTACTATGAGTTGGGCTATGCTCATGCCCTCAACAAGCCGACGATTCTGCTCGCTCAGCGAGGAAAAGAACTGCCTTTAGACATTCATAGCTACCGGGTCATTTTTTACGACGACTCGATCGGCGGGAAGCCTGCGCTGGAACAGCATCTCCAGAAGCACCTCGAGGCCATTCTCAGGGATTCGTGAGGGAGTCTCAAAGCGTTTCGAGAGCTTTGGAGACGGGGTAGGCACGCCTACAGGCCGGCAAGAAGAGCACGGATCGCGGCGAACCGCTCCGGGTGAACGCCGCCAGCGAATGGAGAAGCGATTCCGCCACTTGGCCGTATCACCGTCTGCCGCGGAGCCAGCCCCGTCGCATCGGCTTTGGATCTTCGCCGGGAGCGCGCCGTCCCAGAGAATCGAATCCAAATTAGCACGCCCTCCCCAACCGTCCCGTCAAAATAGGACATTTCTATTTGGCGTTGACACTGATTGAGGAAAAGCTGTCTTGGACAGGAGTGGGTTGATATAATCTCACCCATGTCGACTATTGCCCTAACGCGCCGGCGCGCGATCCAAGCAGGCGCGGCCATGACGGCGGCCAGTTATTCCCGTGTGATGGGCGCGAATGAACGCGTGCAACTCGGCCTCATCGGCTGCGGCGGCCGCGGCACCGGCGTTATGGGCACGTTCATGAACACCAATCAAGTGGATGTGACCGCCGTCTGCGATATCTATGGCGAGCGCATTGACCGCGCGCAGCAAAAGGCCACCAAGGCCCAGGGCTTCACCGATCATCGAAAACTCTTGGCGTTGAAGAATGTCGACGCGGTTCTCATCGCCACGCCCGACCACTGGCACACCGGCTGCGCCATCGACGCGCTGAACGCCGGCAAAGACGTCTACGTGGAGAAGCCTCTCACGCTGACCATCGAAGAGGGCCCGCACATCGTGAAGGCCGCCCGCGTGAACAATCGCATCTGCCAGGTCGGCATGCAGCAGCGCTCGGGGCAAATTTATCTGCAAGCCAAGCGTGAGTATTTCGACACCGGCAAACTGGGCAAGATCACATTGGCCCGCACTTGGTGGCACGGCAACGGCGCGCACCTGCAAAAGGCTCCGGAACGCTTGGCGCAACAGCCGTCGAATCTGGATTGGGCGCGCTTTCTGGGGCCCGTGAAATGGCGCGATTGGGATCCCCAGCGGTTCTGGAATTTCCGCGCGTTTCTGGAATTCGGCGGCGGCCAGGTCACCGATCTGTTCACGCATTGGATCGACGTAGTCCACATGTTCATGGGTCAGGACAATCCGATTTCAGCCTCCGCCGCCGGCGGCATCCTGCACTACAAAGACGGCCGCACGGCGCCCGATACCATCAACGTTTTGCTCGAATATCCGAATGACTGGACGGCGACATTTGAAGCCACGCTGGCGCCCGGAATCAAGGGCGCGGCGGTGGAGATGTGCGGCACGCTGGGCAAGCTGCTCATCACGCGCGGGCAGTTCGAATTCCAGTCGATCGAAAAAGGCGCGCCGCCGGTCATCGTGAAGTCGCCCCGCGACCAAACGATTGATCACGTCGAGAATTTTCTCGACTGCTGCCGCTCCCGCAAACTGCCGAATGGCGATGTCTACATCGGCCACCGTTCCGCGGCCGCGTCGCACTTGGGCAACATCGCCTACGTGCAGCGCCGCCGCCTCCGCTATAACCCCGACCGTGAGGAGATTCTACCCCTATGAACCGCCGTTCTCTGATCCGTGGCACCGCCGCCATGTCCGCCGCCAGCTACATGCGCGTGCTGGGCGCCAATGACCGCGTGCAACTCGGCCTCATCGGCTGCGGCGACCGCGGCGAGTACGTCATGACCGTGTTCCAGAACAGCAAGCAAGTGGACGTCAACGCCGTTTGCGATATCTATGGCGCGAAGATCGACAAAGTGCAGCAGAAGGCCACCACGGCCAAAGGCTTCAACGATCATCGCAAGCTGCTGGATGCGAAGAATGTCGACGCGGTGCTGATCGCCACGCCCGACCACTGGCACTCCACGTGCGCCATCGACGCGCTGAACGCCGGTAAAGATGTGTACGTGGAAAAGCCGTTGACGCTCACCATCGACGAAGGCCCGCCCATCGTCAAAGCAGCGCGAGTCAACAACCGCATCTGTCAGGTCGGCATGCAGCAGCGCTCCGGCGAAAACTATTTGGAAGCCAAGCGCCTTTATCTCGATTCCGGCAAGCTGGGCAAGATCACCATGGCGCGCACGTGGTGGCATGGCAATACGTATCATCTGCGCAAAGCGCCCGCCGCGCTGCAAAATCGCCCGTCGAATCTGGACTGGGCCCGCTTCCTGGGCCCCGTGAAATGGCGCGACTACGATCCCCAGCAGTACTTCAACTTCCGCGCCTATCTCGATTTCGGCGGCGGGCAAGTGACGGATTTGTTCACCCACTGGATCGACGTGGTCCACATGTTCATGGGCCAGGACAATCCCATCGCGGCCAGCGCCGCCGGCGGCGTCTACCACTACAAAGACGGCCGCACCGCGCCGGACACCATCAACGTGCTGCTCGAATATCCGAAGGAATGGGTGGCGACATTCGAAGCCACCCTCGCCCCGGGAATCAAGGGTGCCGCAGTGGAGATGTGCGGGACGGAAGGCAAGCTCTTCATCACCCGTCAGGGCTATGAATTCACGTCCGCCGAACGGAACGCAGTACCGGTGAAAGTGCCGTACACGAAGGATCAGACCATCGACCACGTGCAGAACTTCATCGATTGCTGCCGCTCGCGCAAACGGCCAAATGCCGACGTGCAGATCGGCCACCGCTCGGCCGCCGCGTCGCATTTGGGCAACATCGCCTATGTGCAAAAACGCCGGTTGAATTACAATCCGGACCGGGAAGAAATTCTGCCGCTGTAAGGGCTTCAAGTCGTGCCTCCGTAACCTTCTCGCGTGTAAAAAGTAAATGAATCGCGTTGCGGGCGCTGTTCGTCTCACCGTCGGCAGACCAGCAAACGCCTCGATAGCGGTGCGATTCCTTGTTACGCGACCTCATCACCAAACGTCTTCATTCCTTTTTCAAGTACCGTCTTCGGGAACTTACCGGAGCCGCATAGGATGAATGAGCCAAAGTCTTTGTACCAGTCGCCACGCGGTAGATCAGAGAATTGAATCTTCGGCAATGGAGTCTTTCCCGAAGATTGCACGGATCAAATCACGCCCAGCCTCATTCTTGCGTTCCGGCTGCGTTTCGTCGATGAAGGTTCGGTACGCGGACTTGAGTTGTTGCTTCGCTTCGGCTTCGGCACGGACACCCCGTTCCGCCAAGTCCACGAGTGCGCGGCTCATGGTCACATGCCGCTCCTTGGCAACTCGCCGGACATCCGCCGCCAACGATGCCGGGATCGTTACACTTTGCCGAACAGATCTCCATGACGCAGTCCTGCCGCTCGTGGCCATAATCTCAGAATATCAAACTGGCACCAGTGTGGTGCTGCGTTTCCAATCCGGGACCGCAACTCCTCGCTCAACCCTTGCTCGACTTCTTCGGTGATGAGGCCTACGGCGTCCATTCCTCGGACGTGCACCCGGTCTTTGTCGCGGTTGGAACTGAGTTTCATCCGCAGCAAGTCCCCCACCGGTATGACCAGGAAATCCTGGCCATGTATCCCGACGCGAACCGGGCGAATCGTGGGATGAGACTCGAATTGCGCCGCCTTAACCTTCTCGCCTGTAAAAAGTAAGTGAATCGCGTTGCGTCCGCTATTAGCCTCACCGTAAAGCAGCATATCCAAGCCGGCGGAGTGCCGGAAGCCATGCTCTTCCGCAATGGCGACGACGCGAGCCAGATCGTCCCGTTGGATCATCACGTCGATGTCACGTGTCAGCGACGAGTGCGTGGAATCAGCGTTCTCCACATGGAGGAAAACAGCGAGTCCGTCCTCGCAGCCTTCCATCGGAGGGAGAAGCTGCGCCTCTCCGTCAGCCCTGTCGCCCGCCAAGTGCGTGCCCGTGTTACCTTTGGAGTCGCTATGAGGCAACTGCAACCGGTGATCTGGATGAAGGGGACATTCCTGAGTCCCCAGCATTTGCAAACACAGGATCGATTTATTGAAAGCACGCTCCGCTTCCATACCGAGGCGCTTAGCTTCCGCCCATGGGGCTTCGGGCATGTGCGTATCGATCACGAACAGTTGGCGGCCGGAAACATCGCCGTCGCCTCCGCGGCCGGAATCTTCCCCGATGGGATGCCCTTCGATATTCCGGCGCCCGACACGCCGCCGCCGCCCAAGCCGCTCGCCGAAGCCTTCGACGTCGATCAGAACGAGCTCGACGTGTTCCTTTGCATTCCGGAGCAGCGCATTCCCGGATTGAATATTTCGCTCGCCACGCGCAAGGATTCCGGAACCCGGTACTTCTCCGAAGTCGCCATGCTCCGCGACGAAAACAGCGGGCTGAACGAGAAGCCCGTTCAAGTAGCCCGCAAGAACTTCCGCATCCTCACGAGCAATGAATCGCTCGACGGCTACTCCACCATTCGCTTCGCGCGCATCCGGCGTAATCCCACCGGCACGTTGGATGTCGATCAGAAATTTGTGCCGCCGACCCTCGACATCAGCGGCACGGAATATCTGCTCGCCCTGACGCGCCGCCTGATCGAAATCCTCAGCGCGAAGAGCTCGCTCCTGGCCAATCAAAGGCGGCAAAAAAATCTGAGTCTGGCCGATTTCGGCACCGCCGATATCGCCAACTTCTGGCTCCTCTACACCATCAATTCCCACTTCCCGCAGTTCCAGCATTTGTTGGAAGTCCGGCGCGGCCACCCGGAAAAATTGTACGAAACAATGGCCTCGCTGGCCGGTTCGTTGACGACGTTTTCCATCAACCTGCACCCGCGCGACCTGCCGAAGTATGACCACGATAATCTCGGAGGCTGCTTCACGGAACTCGATGAGCAGATTCGGACGCTCCTGGAGACGGTCGTGCCCAGCAACTTCGTTTCATTGCCGCTGAAGCTGATGCAACCCAGCATTTACGGCACGCCGCTGGCCGAGGATCGATTTCTCCGCAACACCCGCATGTATCTGGCGATCTCGGCTGATATGAACGAGGGCGATCTCATCGCCAAGACGCCTTACCTCGTCAAGGTCTGTTCGGCCAATCACATTGAGCATCTGGTCCGCCAGGCGCTCCCCGGCGTGTCGTTGACGCATGCGCCAAAACCGCCCAGCGCGGTGCCGGTTAAGTTGAACTGCCAGTACTTCAGCATCGCCATGACCGGCGGCGCGTGGGAGGCGATCACGCGCGCCCGCAATCTGGCGGCGTATGTCCCCGGCGATCTGCCGAAGCCGAACCTGGAGTTGATTATTCTACTGCCGGAGGCGGGCTAACCCAACTTCCGCAGTTTGAAAAGTCTTCACTACAAACCGTGTTGAGGAAGTGATGAGGGCATCTGTAAGCCGAGGCGCTGAAGCAAAATTGCCTGGTGCCAAACGGGCCGCAATTTCAAATCGGATTTGTATATCCGAAACGCCTCCTCTTCGGCGCTCGCGTATGCTCGCCAAAAATCATCCAGCCGCCCGCCGCCAGCGGGGATCATAACGCCTTGCCCTGCCGCGGCTTGGCGGCCACGGTATCGGGGCCCAAGAGGGTAAGAATCAGCGTCTTTGCGGCTTACCGCAGTGGACGGGAAGAAGTTGCTGAATCTTCCCAAGTCATTGCAAAGTTGGAGCGGGAGATGGGATTCGAACCCACGACGTCCAGCTTGGGAAGCTGGCATTCTACCACTGAATTACTCCCGCTCAGTGCCCACCATTTTAGCACCAATACGTCCAACTGCCACCAGCCCTGCCGTACAATTTAGAAATGCGCCGCATCACTCTCCTCCTCCTCACCGTCGCACTCCACGCTCAAATCCCTCAATATGCGGGCAAAGCCGTCCTGAAAACCCCCGAAAACTACCGGGACTGGTACTTTGTAGGATCCAACCTTGGCATCTCCTACTCCGAAAACGCCAGTAAAGAAAACTTTTTCAAAAATATCTACATCCCCAAAACCGCCGCCGACGCCTTCAAAAAAACCGGCGTGTTTCCCGAAAAAACCATGCTCGTCATGGAAGTGTACCAACCAACGAAAGACGCTTCCCCGGCCAAGCAAGGCCAGTTCGAAGGCAAATTCGTCGGCGTCGAAGTAGCCGTGAAGGACAAGGACGCCGTCGCCGAAGGCTGGGCTTATTACAACTTCATCGGCGACAATGGTCAGCAAAAATCCACCGCCAAAGCCTTCGGCAAACAGGCCTGCTGGAGTTGTCACAAAGAGCACGGCGCCAAAGACAACGTTTTCGTCCAGTTCTATCCTCGCCTCCGGGACAAGGACTAACCCATGCGCGCCGCGTTCTACAAAGGCAATCGAACCATCGAGATTGGCGACTGTCCGGCCCACACGCCGGGGGCGGGTCAAGTCCAGCTCCGCGTCTCCCACTGCGGCATTTGCGGTACCGATCTCCATCTATTTCACGGCAACATGGATCATCGCGTCAGCTTCCCCCAAGTCATTGGACACGAAAGCAGCGCCGTCATCGAAGCCATTGGCGACGAAGTTACCGCCTACCAAAAAGGCGACCGCGTCACCGTCCGCCCGCTCGATTCCTGCGGCCAATGCCCCGCCTGCAAAAAAGGTCATAGCCACGTCTGCCAAAAACTCAAATTCATCGGCATCGACGCGCCCGGTGCCATGCAGGGCCTCTGGACCGTCCCCGCCCACACGCTCCACCGTCTTCCCGATAACCTCCCCCTGCGGGACGCGGCATTAATAGAACCCATTGCCGTCGCCTGCCACGATGTCCGCCTCGGCGAAGTCAAACCCGGCGAATTCGCTGTCGTCATCGGCGGCGGTCCTATCGGCGCCCTCGTCGCGTTAGTCGCCCAACACAAAGGCGCTCGCGTCATCGTCACCGAAATCAACCCGTTCCGCATCAAGCTGCTCCAACAACTCGGCCTCGAAGTCTACGATCCCCGTTCCAACGATATTCCTTCCCTCGTCCAATCGGAAACACGAGAAGCCGGCGCCGACGTTGTCTTCGAAGTCTCCGGTGCCGCCGCCGGCGCGGAGTTAATGACCAAACTTCCCGGCGTTCGCGGCCGCGTCGTCATGGTCGCCGTTTTCCCGAAACCCGTCCCCGTCGATCTCCACAAATTCTTCTGGCGCGAAATGCGCCTGATCGGCACGCGCGTTTACGAGCCCCAGGATTTCGATGAAGCCATCGATCTGCTCGCAAACACGCCCATCCCCTTCCGGCAGCTCATCACCGGCATCTATCCGCTCGACGGCCTGGAAAAAGGTCTCATCGAAATGGAGCAAGGCGCCGATGTAATGAAAATACTTATCGACTGCGCGAGTTAGCCGCCCGCCGCGCCCAAATCTGCACGTTCAAATCCGAACTCTTATTCCACGCCGCGCCCGTCGCGTCGTACTCGTGAGCATACCGCCCCGCCGCTTCAAACAGCAGCAATCTTCCATCCGCCCCATCGGACGGTGCCTCTCCTTGCGTCGCGTTCGAACCATGCGTGAACCACGGATAGATCTCGCCCTTCTCGCCCGCGCTCCGTCCCAGCCCCCACGCCCCAAACCGATATCTCTGGCCGCCCTCGACGCGCAGATTCAAGTTCCGAAACTCAATCTGATAGATCTTCAAATGTGCCCCGAAGTTTTCGTACAACGGCGCATCTGTCGCTTCGCTGATCGCCACATCCGCCCCTTCCACAGCATTCGACCCCCGCGCCAAGCGACCCGAAACAACCGGCGTCAAATCTTCCTCAGGCCCGCCCACATACAGCCGCAAGTCCTGATACACATCGCCCAAATGCGCGGGCTCAGCGCCAAACGCCCCCGGCACCGCCCACACGCGCAGCGTGTTCACCACCCATCGTTCTCCGGCCTTGCCAATCACAAAATCATCGCCCACGAACCCTTGGCTATACAGGGTCCAACGCACGTTGGATCGCGCCGTGACACCCGCCGTATCGTTCCAGTTCGCCCGCGGCAACCCGCGGTCAACCACCAGCGTTCCGTCTTCCTGCGCGAAGGCGCTACCGGCAAATAGAAAAAGAGTTCCCATCAGGCGATGAATCATCATAGTCCTCATTCTAATTAATTTTCGCCCGCTATGGTTTTGTCTTCGGTGACGACACTTTGCAGCAGGGACGGCAGCGGCACCGGCTTGCTCGTGTCGAACTTCTCGACCTGCCGCGACCCCACCACATTGATCATCTTCTCCACCAGAAACGCCGGCAGCCGGATGCTCTCAAAATACGCCTTCTCCACCGAAAACGTGACGACCCCGCCAGTCGCTTTGAACCGCAAATCAACCCAGATTTCCTTTTTCCCGTTCAACACCGGCTGCAACAGGCCCGGTATCGTTCCCGGCCGCGCTTTCTCCACCACGTCAAAATCCACTACCGTTAGCGTGGAGACGTAGTTCGCCGGGAAAAACTTCACGCTCAGCCGATCCAGCCCCGGCCGCGGATTCACCGTCTGCGCATGGCGCAGATACTCGTTTACCTCGGCCTCCGTCAACTGAAACCGCACCTTCTGCTTCGTCGTTTGCGCCGAAGATAAATCGTCAAAAAGCCGCAACACTTTTTGCACCGCCGCCGACTGTGCGCTCGCGCCCAGTACCGAAACTACAACAACTAACAATCGAATAAATATCACTCCCACCATCATACGATCCATCGCCGTCGCCAGCGCTGGAGGCCAGCCGGAAGATGACGGATTGAAGCCGATTTCAAAAACAACGCTGCCTACGCCAGTCGCATTGTCAGCCCTACGCCCGTCATCGGGGGTACGGCGGATGCATACTTCGACCATCTCTTTGAAGGGGAAACGCACATGCTACTGCCGCGTTACAATCGCCCCTGGCCGCGCGCCCGTATGAACGCCGCGGTCAAGCACCACCGTCCCATTCACAATCACAAACTCCACGCCCGTCGCATACTGATGCGGCTTATCATAAGTGGCGTTGTCAATGATCGTCTTCGGATCAAACACGGTAACATCCGCCGGGAACCCCGCGCGTAATAACCCCCGGTCATAAATCCGTAGCTTTGAAGCATTCGCCGAAGTCATTTTGCGAATCGCCTCCTCCATCGTGATCACTTTCTCATCTCGCACATACCGCCCCAACACGCGCGGAAACGTCCCGTAAAACCGGGGATGCGGATGCTGCTGCGCCAATAGCCCTTCCGTCGCGATCGCCGTTCCATCGGAACCAATGGAAACAAACGGCGTCTTCATCGCAAACCGCATGTCCTCCTCCGAATGATGGAAAAATACTGTCGGCACCGACGCGCCATTATCCGTCAAAACCTTGAACAACACATCCACCGGATCGCCGCCAATATCCCGAATGACTTCATTCATCCGCCGCCCCTGATACTTCTTATAGGCAGGGTTCGACAGCTCGGCCAGCAGCATCCCTTCCCACGAACCCGTCGCCGTGTAGTGGTTATACCAATTAGTCCCCGGAATGCCATTCAACACTTCGCTTCGCAGCCGCTCGCGCAACGAGGCGTTCCCGATATTCTCCATCAATTTCGCCCGCCCGCCTTCATGCGCCCAAGGCGGCAGGATACTGGCCAGGTTATTCTGCCCGGCGCGATACGGATACACATGCGCCTCCACTTCCTGCCCCTGCGCCCGCGCATTCCCAATCATCCCAATCAGCTCCGGCATCTGCCCCCATAACTTGTGATCGGCAATCTTGATGTGAATCACATCAACGGGCAGCGAAGCCCGCTTCCCGATCTCAATCGCCTCCCGCACGGACTCAAACACACCCTGTCCCTCCGTCCGCATATGAGTCGAATAAATGCCGCCGAATTTCGACGCCTCCTCGCACATCGCCACCAGCGTGTTCGTGTCGATCCAGTTTCCCGGCGGCCCGCTCAGCGAACTCGAAACGCCCAACGCGCCATCCGCCATCGCCTGCCGAACCGCTGCCCTCATCTTCACTAACTCATCCGCGGAAGGCGGCCCCGCTTTTGGTCCGCGTGTTTG
>CAMDKT010000022.1 GCA_945900935.1 Candidatus Sulfopaludibacter sp. SbA3
CATCCCGATCCGCAACTCCGTAATCCCGAAATTCGTCCCCATCGCCGCCACTACGACATGCGCATTGCACAAGAGTCCAATGCCGCCAGCCAGCGTCGGCCCTTGCACCGCCGCGACGATCGGTTTCGCAATCCGCGAACCCACCGTGAACAGGCGCTCGTGAACCTCCAGCCCGCCCGTCGGCCCGTGTTCCAACGCCTCATCCAAATCCATCCCGGAGCAAAACACTTTCCCCTGCGCGTCCAGCAGAATACAGCCGGTGCCGGGGTCGGCCGCCGCGTCGTCGAACGCCGCCAGCAACTCCTCACACATGGCAATGCTCAGCGCATTCCGCTTCTCCGGACGCGCCATCGTTATGCGCCGCACTCGGCCCTCTTGATTAATCAGTAAGCTCGGACTCATCAATGTCAATCTCCATGCCGAGCAGCCCGGCCGCCATCGTCTTGCCCTGTGCGTCAATCCGCAGCGACAGCGTGCCGCCGCCCCCCAACGCGCCATAACAAAGGAAGTTTAACGCCCCCAGATTTTCGAGTTCAAATCGTTCGACGCGGCCCTCAATCAGCGGGCCAAAACGCGCCTTCACCCGCTCCGCCGTCACCTCGCGAACCAGCACGCCGAAATGCCGCGAATCATAAGCAATAATCCCAATATTCGACGTATCGCCCTTATCCCCGCTGCGCCCATGCGCGATACGCGAAAGCGGAACTCTCATGCCACCACCTCCACGCGCGTATGGATCTCTTCCCGCGGAATCAGCGCCGGCCAATACGCCACCACTTCCCGCACCGGCGGACGGCCGTCACCGTAACCCGTCCCCGTTGGCGGCCCGTTCAGCACCAGCGGAATCAACTCGCGCGTGAACCGGTCCACCGCCTTTTTGTCCTTGCCCCTCACACCCACCCGCAACATCACTTCAGCCGGCTGAGCCGCCGCCGGCGCCGCGATTCCGTGGCACGCGTTCGCCCCAAAATACTCGCTGTAAATCTCTTCAAACTCCAATCCCAACGCCAAAAGCCGCGCCCGCACAATCCCATCCGCCGCCTTTGCCTTTTCCAGCGCGTCCGGCCAACTGTAGACAATCGTCCCCGTCGCCTTATACCCGTACAAATAACTAATCGACACCTTCAAATACGGCGTCGCCGGCCGTCCCTTTATCCCGCTCACCCGCACCCGGTCCGCCCCGTCATCGGCCAAGCGCACCGTCGTAAAATCGGCCACGCAATCCGGCGTTATGTAGTTCCGCGGATCGCCCAGTTCATACAACAACTGCTCTTTCACAGTCTCCTGCGACACGCGCCCGCCCGTCCCCCTATGCTTCGTAATCACAAACGACCCATCCGCCTCCGCCTCAATAATCGGATATCCAATATTGGCGAAATCCGGAATCGTCTGCCAATCCGCAATGCAATTCCCGCCCGTGCATTGCGCCCCGCATTCCACAATATGCCCCGCAATCGTCCCCGCCGCCAACAGGTCAAACTGATCCGCGCGCCACCCGAACTCATGCACCATCGGACCCAATGCCAGCGCGGTATCCGTCGACCGCCCCGCGATCACAACATCGGCGCCCGTCGCCAGCGCCTCCGCCAATGGAAACGCGCCAATATAAGCGTTAGCCGACGAGATCGAAGAACGAATGTCGGCCAGCGGCTCACCCGTATCCAGGTTCTTCAGCTCCAATCCGCGCGCCAGAAAATCGTCGACCCGGTCATACACGTCGTCGCCCAGCACCACCGCCACTTTCAAATGCGGCGCCAATCGCTTCACTTCCCGCGCGCAGGCAATCGGGTTCACCCCGCCCGCGTTCGCCACCACCCGCACGCGCCGCTCCTTCATCTTCGCCGCAATCCGCCCAATCAACGGCGGAAAATCGCGAGCATAACCCATCGAAGGATCCGCCTGCTTCTGCTTCTGCACAATCGACATCGTCACTTCCGCCAAATAATCCAGAATGAGATAATCTATCGGCCCCTGCTCCACCAGCCGCACCGGCGCTTCCAGCCAGTCGCCCCAGAACCCCTGCCCATTCGCAATCCGAATCATAATCGCTCCAATACCAAATGTTGGCGATGCCCGCTCGCCGTGCAAACATCCAAAGCCAATGCCAAAACTTCGCGCGACAATCCAGGGTCAATCACCGCGTCACAATGCCCCCGCGCCGCCGCGTACCGCGCGTCCAGCCATCGTTCATAGTCCGCCCGAGTCTGCGCAATCCGCGACTGCAACTCCTCCGGCACCGCTTCACCCGCCTGCTTCAACCGCTCCAACTCCGGCCCATGCACCGCCTGCACAGCCGACTCGCCCTCCATCACCCCAATCCTCGCCGTCGGCCAGCTAAACGTGAAATGCGGATCAAAGCCCTGCCCGGCCATCGCGTAATAACCCGCGCCCGACGCATGGTTGACAGTCAGTACGATCTTCGGCACCGTCGCGCAGGCCATTGTTTCCACCATCTCCGCTCCCGCCCGAATGATGCCGGATTTTTCGGCGTCGAGTCCAACCATGAACCCGCTTACGTCCTGCACATACAAAATCGGCGTCCCGGCGCGCTCCGCGTTCTCCACGAAATAGGCAACCTTCCGCGCCGACTCTGTATACACAATCCCCCCAATCCGCGGCCCCGCCGGGGACTTCAAGAACCCGCGCCGGTTCGCAATCACCGCCACCGCGCGCCCGCTCAGCCGCGCCTCGGCGCAAAGCATTTCCGGCGCGAAATCCGGCTGAAATTCACAAAACCCGTCACTATCCAACAGGCATCCCAACAACGCCTCCATCGAATACGGCAATCGATGATTCTCCGGCAAAACATCGTAAATCTCAGTCGAAGCCCGCGCCGCGCCCGGATCGTCCAAGCCAGCCGCCGCCGCCGGAAACGCCGAAAATCGCTCCCGAATCTGCCGCAAACAATCCGCGTCGTCCACCGCACGGAAATGCGCCACCCCGCTCTCCGCCGTATGCATCCGCGCCCCGCCCAAATCCTCCGCCGTGTTCACCTGTCCCGTCGCGCCCTTCACCAGATTCGGTCCGCCCAATCCCATGAAACTCGTGCCTTCCACCATGTAGATCACATCGCTCAACGCCGGCAAATACGCGCCCCCCGCAATGCACATCCCCATCACCGCCGCAATCTGCGGCACTCGCAATTTCCGCCGCATCAGCGAGTTGTAATAAAAAATCCGCGCCGCCCCATACGTCCCCGGAAAGATCCCGTCCTGCAGCGGCAAATTCACGCCCGCCGAATCCACCAGATAAACGATCGGAATCCGGTTCCGCATCGCAATCTCCTGCGCCCGCAAAATCTTCGTAATCGTCTCCGGCCACCACGCCCCGGCCTTCACCGTCGCGTCGTTGGCGACAACCACTGCCACCCGCCCCGCAATCCGCCCGACAACCGTAACGACTCCAGCGCCCGGCGCCTGCCCGCCATGCAAATCATGCGCAATCAGCAGCCCCACTTCAAACGAAAACGCCGCAGGATCCAACAGTGCGGCCACACGCTCCCGCGCCGTCAGCTTCCCGTCCCGATGCTGTTTCTCGATTTTCGCCGCCCCGCCGCCCGCTCGCAATTTCTCTTCCAGGGTCTGCAGTTCGTTGAGCCGCTCGCGAATCCAATTCGACATACCGTTGGCTCCCAGTATAGTAATAGACACTCATGCTAGGTATCGATTCCCGCGCCGCCCGCATTACCTGGACGGTTTTTCTCGTCCTCGTTCTCATTGAACTCGCCTGGTTGGCCCGCACCACGCTCTTCGTTTTCACCATAGCGCTCCTGCTGGCCTATCTCCTCCATCCCCTCGTCGATTTCGTCCGCAAATCGCTCTCGCCAAGGCTCCCGCCCGCCCTCGCGCCCATCCTCGTCTACCTCGGTGGTCTCGCCGTCGTCATCACCGCCGTCCTCGTCATCGGCACACGCATCGCCGCCGAAGCTTCGCTCCTCGCCAGCCGCCTCCCGGCGTTTCTCCAGCAGCGCGACACCATGCTCGAACGCCATTTGCCATCGATCCTCGCCCCCTATCGCGAACAGATCGCCGCCGCTCTCAGCGGCCAGCTCGAAACCGGAAAAGAGATGCTCCTTCCCGCCCTCACCGCCATTGGCAAAGGCCTGATCGACCAGTTGTCCAGTCTACTTTTCGTCATCCTCATCCCCATCCTCGCCTTCCTCATCGAACTCGCTCTCACCGACATCCGCGTCGCCGTCGTCGCCGTCTTCACCCGCGACGACCATCAACAACTCGCCCACCACATCGTCACCGACGTCGACAAACTCCTCGGCCTCTACATGCGCGCCGTCTTCCTTCTCGCTCTTGCGACGTTCACGTCCCACATGCTGATCTTCGGCACCATCGGCGTTCCGTACGCCGTACTCCTCGCCGGCGTCTGCGGCCTGCTCGAATTCGTTCCCGTCGTCGGACCCCTTTCAGGAATGGTCATTGTCAGCCTCGTCGCCGCCTTCAGCGGTTACGATCACACCGGCGGCCTCATCGTCTTCTTCCTGCTCTACCGCCTCTTCCAGGATTACGTCTTGCAACCCTGGCTCTATAGTTCAGGGATCGAAATGCATCCTTTACTCGTACTATTCGGAGTACTCGCCGGAGAACAGGTCGGCGGCGTCACCGGAATGTTCCTCTCCGTCCCCTTAATGGCCGTTTTCCGCGTTGTCTACCGCCGCTCACTGGCTGCAAAGGAACTATGAAACCAATTCTCGCACTATTCATCGCCGCCGCCGCTTTCGCCCAAAGCCCTGTCCAGCAAGCCATGGGCGCCCGAATTCGCCGTTACCGAGCCGCGACAACTAAATGGTTGACAGTGCCGATGCGTCACGCATAAATTAATTGCAGTGATTGTCACTTTTCGGCACAAGGGACTCGTCGAACTCTTCTTGATCATCCGCCCCGTTGGCCCGTCCGCGTAACCGGAAACTATCGAATCCCTTTCGATTACGAGCAACCTCATGAACAAAAACAACGGTCTGCCACCCATCCATCCGGGCGAAATAATCCGGGAAGACATCCTCCCCGAAGTAGGCCTCACCGTAACCGCCGCCGCGAGAGCCCTAGGAGTCTCCCGCCAAATGCTTCACGGCATTTTGGCCGAGCGAAGGCCCCTCTCCGCCGTCATGTGCCTAAGGATCTCCCGTCTCTTCGGCAGCTCACCCGAGATGTGGATGCGCCTGCAGGCGACGTACACCCTTAAGAAATCCACCCTGCCCCTGAACCTACCTACCGCGCCGTAACCCGCGGCCAACTCAACTCAAACCCCTGCGCGACCAACCGCGCCTGCAATCCCGCCAACAAAGTAGCCGTCTTCCGAATATGCCGCGGCGAATGACCCGTCCGCACCGCCTCCGCCCCTTTCCCAATATTCCATTCCACCGGATGCAGCCGGTAACATCCATTCGTAATATGAGTAGCCAATCCATGCAAATCAACTGAACGCCGATAAAATGCCCCCGTTACTGGCAATGATGCGAAGGCGCGGCTACCAGTTCATAACGCTGGAACAAGCCCTCCGACACCCCGCCTACAAACTCTTAGACGGCTAAATTGGCTCGAAGGGTCTCTCCTGGATTCACCGCTGAGCCGAGGGAAATCCTGGATCCCTTCAATGCTCGCGCAACTATAATCGAAAGCGGAGGAACCATCGAGTGAATCCGCTCACAATTACCGAACCAGCAATTCTGCTGTGCATCAACCACACCTACAAGGCTGGCGTCGATCCGTACGACGCAACGCGCGGGGTCTGGGCTTTAAGCGAACGTCGGCTGCGGGCCGAACTGGCGTTCGGAATCTATCAGGGCCGGATCATGGGCGTTTACCGGATCCAAAAGTGGCATCGCGCCGGTTCAACTCCGTACGTCTCTGGGCGCCTGATCGATTTCACTTTGCACCCGACGGACTGGGAGTTTACCGGTATTCCGGCGACAAAGGATATTTGGGAACGATATGTCGGTCAGCCAGCGCCGCGATTGCGCGGGCCAGCTCGATACGTCAATATTTGACCCAACCTACCGCGCCGTAACCCGCGGCCAACTCAACTCAAACCCCTGCGCCGTCAACCGCCCCTGCAAACCCGTCAACAACGTAGCCGTCTTCCGCAAATGCCGCGGCGCATGCCCCGTCCGCACCGCCTCCGCCGCCACCGCCCCAGCCGCTTCCCCAATATTCCACTCCACCGGATGCAAACGGTAACATCCATTCGTAATATGAGTAACTCCCAGATTCTTCGCACCCGCCAACACATTCTCCACCCGCCGCGGAATCAATGACCCCAGCGGTATCTGAAACGGCAGCGAACTTACATCAATATAGTTATCCCCGCCGCTCGATGGGTGCAGATCGATCCGATAACTCCCCACCCCCACACTATCCCCAAACACTTCCGCCTCACCAGACTTCCGCGCATCCGTCGCCACATGCTGCTCTAACACCGTAAACTCCGCTCGTATCCGCCTCGATTCCCGTATATACGGATACTTAGCCAACCCATCCTCCGTACCCGCCAGATCCCCGCGCAACCGCAGCCCCTTCCAACCCTGTCCCCCATCCGGCCGCGGCGCTTCCGTCTGCATCCAATACAGCAGCGACAAACTCAACTGCTTCGCCCGCTCCAAATGTCCCGGCGCATCCAAATTCCCCAGCCAATAATCATTCTGCGGCCAATTCACCAGCGACACATCCCCCGCGTACGCCCCCGCCGCAAAGTTCCGCTTATTCGCAATCCGCCGGTAAATAAACAGGTTCAACGCCCCCGGCGCGCTCTTCTCCGCCGAAGGATCAAACATCACTTTCCGCGAAGCCAACGTAACCGGATCACTCATCTCCCAACTGAGTAACTTCCCCGGCCACGCCGGTTTCATCGCCGGCACATAGTCCCGCCAGAAACCATACTCCAATGGCTTCTCAATCGTATGATCCGCCCCCGCCACATAATCCACCGCATAACATACCGTAAATGCCTGAATGTTAGAAGGCTGCGCAACCGAAGGAGCATGAGGCTCCCCCGTCTCTTTCTGCGATTCAAACCCCGTCACATACTCAATACCCGCCAATGGCAGTAAGTCCCCCTGCTCCGTCGCATCCACAAAATAAGGAGCCGAAATCGTTTTCTCCACCCCAGACTTATTCCGCACAGTCACGAAACGCACCCGATCCCCACTTACATCCGCCCGCACCGGAACTGTATCATACAGCACCGTTAAGAGCCCCCCCGAAACATACCTCGCCAGTAACCCGGATAACACCGCCACCGCCACCGCAGGCTCATGCGTCAGCCGCGAAACCGACCCATCCCCCGGATTCAAATTCCATCGCCCCCGCGCCTCCGCCGTCAACGGATAATGATCCCGATAATACGAACGAACAAGCGACCGGTACTCCCGATACAACCGCGTCCCCCCAAACTGCTCCACCCACGGATGCTCATCCGGTGGAACCATCTGCGACGTCATCTGCCCGCCCAGCCAATCGGTCTCCTCCGTCATCACCACGCGCATCCCGTTCCGCAACGCCGCCAGCGCCGCCGCCACGCCCCCCGTCCCTCCCCCAATCACCGCCACGTCGCAACGCAACTCCCGCCCCGCCGCCAACGACAATAAGAACGAACGCCGATGATGCATTTCCCCATCGTATAAGATGGAGCCACCGCGATGACCCACAGAATTCTCATACTCGCGTTCGCCGCGTCCCTCTCCGCCCAGCAGATCGTCACCACATTCGCCGGCACCGAATGGGTTTTCCCCGGCGACGGCAGACCCGCTCTCGACACCCCTCTCGGCAGCAATCTCTCCGCCGCCGTCGATCCGCAGGGCCGCCTCGTCTTCGCTGACTCGCTCAATCACGTCGTCGCCCGCATCGAACCCTCCGGCACTGTCACCGTCCTCGCCGGCAATGGCCTCCGCGGCTTCTCCGGTGACGGCGGTGAAGCCCGCCGCGCGTCCCTCGATCAACCTGACGCCGTCGCCATCGATAGGTCAGGCAACATCTACATCGCCGATGGCCTAAACTACCGCATCCGCCGCGTCACCCCCGCCGGCATCATAAATACCGTCGCCGGCAACGGCCTTTTCGGCTCCACCGGCGATGGCGGTCCCGCCGCCGAAGCCGCCGTCGTCGCCCGGAAGTTGGCTCTCGACGCCGCCGGCAACCTGTTCATCGCCGACTACGACAACAACCGCGTTCGCAAACTCTCCACCAATGGCATCATCACTGCCGTCGCCGGCACCGGCAAAATCACCTACTCCGGAGACGGCAAGCCCGCCCTCGATTCCTCCATCGTCCCCTACGATATCCATGTGGACAGCGCTAACCGAATTCTTATCGCTGACGCCACAAACTATCGCGTCTACCGCATCGGCGCCGATGGCCTCATCAACACCATCGCCGGTAATGGTAACCGCGGCTTCTCCGGCGACGGCGGCCCCGCCATCGCCGCCTCAGTCTCCCTCGTCGACGGCATCACCACCGATACCGCCGGCAATATCCTCCTCGCCGACTCTGGCAACTACCGCATTCGCCGCATCAACGCAGCCGGTATCATCTCCACCCTCGCCGGCGGCGCCGATGCCCCTGTCACCCCCACTCCCACTGCCGCCCTCAACGCCGACATCGGCTTCGTCAAATCCCTCGTCTTCGACCAACAGGCCCGCCTCTATTTCGCGGATGGCAATGACCCCCGTTTCCTCCTGCTCTCCGCCGATGGCCGTTTCGTCTCAAAAATCGCCGGCAACGGCAAGTTCAAAGAACTCCTCCCGCGCACTCCCGCATCTCTCGTCACCATGACCGAGCCCCGCGGTCTCGCCATCGCGTCCAACGGGACCGTCTACTATTCCGAATACGGCGGCCACCGCATCGCCAAAGTGGAAACCAACGGCGCTGTCTCCCTCGTCACCGGCAATGGCGTCGCCTCCTGTTGCTCCGATGGACCCGCCGAGTTCGGCCGCGTCGGCTACCCCGAAGGAATCGCCGTCGCCCCAGATGGCTCGCTCATTATCGCCGATTTTGGCAACCACAAAATCAGACGCGTAACCAATGGCGTCATCAGCAGCATCGCCGGATCCACTTTTGTCGCCGGATTTTCCGGCGATGGCGGCAAAGCGGTGGATGCGCTCATCAATTACCCCTGGGGCATCGTCGTTGATCGCAGCGGCAATATCATCTTCACCGATCGCGACAATCACCGCGTCCGCCGCATCGACACTCTCGGCATTATTACCACCATCGCGGGCAACGGCGTCGCCGCTTTCCGCGGCGACGGCGGCCGCGCCACGGAGGCAAGTCTCTACTTCCCCGCCGGCCTCGCCTTCAACGCCGCCGGCGAACTCCTCATCGCCGATTACACCAATCAACGCATCCGCGCCATTTCCTCTACCGGTATCATTCGCACCGTCGCCGGCACCGGCGAAATCGCCGAAACCGGCAACGGCCGTCCCGCCACCGAAGCCGCCATCCGCTACCCGTACGGCATGACCAGTGACCCTCGCGGCAATATCTATTTCACCCAGGGCGGCAGCGGTACCATCCGCCGCATCGATCCCAATGGCATCATCTCCAACTTCGCCGGCGTCTTCCTGTGGGGCTTCGCCGGCGATGGCGGATCGCCCCTCACCGCCTCCTTCGGGAGCCCCATCGGCCTCGCCGCCGCCGCCAACGGCGATGTCTATATCTCCGACACCCGCAACAACCGCATCCGCGTCGTCCGTAATCTCGCTCTCACCACCAGCCTCGCCCCCTCGCCCGTCACCCTCACCGCCATCGCAGGCAGCGCCTCCTCCACGTCCGCCCGCGTCACCCTCAGCAGCGCCGTTAATGGCTTGCCCTTCGCCGTCGCCGTAGCTTATGGCCAGACCGCCCGCGATTGGCTCACCGTCACAACCTCCAGTGACAAGGCCCCAGCCACTTTCACTCTCACCGCCAACGCCTCCGCCCTCGCCGCCGGCCGCTACACCGCCACCCTCAGCGTCACCACCAATCCCGCCGGCACGTCCAATCCCGTCTCCGTCTCCCTCGACGTCACCGAAGCCGCCCCCCGTCTCCGCCTCTCCTCCGAGGCCATTTCCATCAACCGCCCCGAAGCCGGCCCCGCCGAAACAACGGCTCTGGAAGTCCGCAACGACGGCGGCGGCATTCTCAACTACCAGGCCTCCTCCGTCGGCTCTTGGCTGAAAATATCTCCCAACAGCGGTGCCCTCCGCGCCGGTCAGGTCGCCGCCATCAATGCCACCGTCGATCCCGCCGGCCTCAAGCCCGGCACCTTCCTCGGCTCCATCACCGTCATTGCCGGCACCGCCCGCACCGTCGTCCCCGTCACCCTCACCGTCCGCGGCGGCCGCCGCACTATCCTCGTCTCCCAGGTCGGCCTCACCTTCACTGCCGTCGCCGGCGGCGGCTCCCCCACTCCGCAAAATATCGGCATCCTCAACGTCGGCACCGGCGTCCTCAGTTGGCGCGCCGCCGCCAATGGCCGCTTCACCCGCCTCAGCGCCGCCTCCGGCACCGTCACCGAACCCTGGCTCGAAGTCAGTGACCTCACCGTCACCGTCTCCCCCGCCGGCCTCCCCGCCGGTCAATACTACGACCGCATCGAAATCACCGGAGACGCCGACAACTCCCCCCAACTCGTCACCGTCCTCCTCAACGTCCTCCCCGAAGGCACCAATCCCGGCCCCGAAGTCTCCCCCTCCGGCATGGTCTTCATCTCCAAACAGGGATCCAATCCCGGCTCCCAAACCGTCACCCTCAACCACCTCGGTAAAGGCCCCGTGACCTTCGATTCTTCCCGCCTCGGCACTTGGTACGATTCCGCCCCCGGCGCAGGCCGCGCCGTCCCCAACGGCCCCGGATCCGTCGTCATTCAGCCCACGCTCTCGGCCCTGCCCCCCGGCGTCCGCCGCGGCGTCGTCACCTTCCAGCTCCAGGAAGACGGCAGCGTCAGAACCGTCAATCTCCTCTCCGTCGTCGCCCCGCCAGACACTGGCGGTAAATCGGAACGCAACGCCGCCAGTTGCGCCCAGCCCGCCCTCCGTGTCGAATCCACCGCCATCCGCGACGGCTTCTCCGTCCGCGTCGGCGAAGCCGTTACCGTCGAAGTGAAAGCCGCTGATGAATGCGGCAACCTGCTCACGCCCCTCGCCGGAGGCACCGGCGCTCAAGTCGTCGCCCGCCCCGAAAACGGTGACTCGCAAATTACTCTCGCTCATGTCGGCAACGGCGTCTGGCGAGGCACCTGGCGTCCCGTCCGCGCCGTGGCCAATACCCGCCTCACCATCGTCGCCGTCTTCCTCGGCACCTCCGCCGACATCGTCGCCGGCCGCACCCAAGCCGGCAAAGTAGAACTCAGCGGCGCAGTGCTTGCGCAAGGAGCCACCGCCGCGCCCTTATTAACCGCCGGCGGAATCGTCCACGCCGCCAGTTTCGAAACCGGAGTGCCAATCGCCCCCGGCAGCCTCATCACCATTTACGGATCCAAGCTCGCCGACCGAGAGGGCTCCGCCCCCGGCATCCCCCTGCCATCGTCCCTCAACGGAACCGAAGTAACGCTAGGCAACCGCCCCCTCCCGCTTCTGTTCACCAGTGACGGCCAGCTCAACGCCCAAGTCCCCTACGATGTGCCAGTCGACACCCAACACCAAATCCTGGTCAAACGAGGCGACGCCATCGCCGTTCCGGAAACCCTAAACGTAGCCGCCGCCCAACCCGGCATTTTCACGACAGCGCAAAACGGCTCCGGCCAAGGAGCCATCGTCAAGCAGGACGGCGTCACGCTCGCCCGACCCGGCACCCCAGCCAACCGCGGCGAAGTAGTCATCATCTACTGTTCCGGCCTCGGCCCGGTAAACCCGCCTGTAGTAGCAGGCCGTCCGTCGCCCTCTTCTCCCCTCAGCAGCGTCACTAACCCCGTGACAGTAACCATCGGAGGCCAACAAGCCCAAGTCCTCTTCGCCGGCCTCGCCCCCACCTTCAGCGGCTTGTACCAAATCAACGCCTTCGTCCCCGCCAACGCCGCCACCGGCGACGCCGTGGAAGTGATCCTCGAATCCGCCGGCCAGCGCAGCCGCCCTGTTACTATCGCGGTTCGCTAATCGCCCACGACCGTTCCAGCCAGCCTGGCGAGTGTTATTACCGCCTGATTTAACCGTATTCGTCGTTACCGAGCCGCTCAGAGTGGGAGTAGAATCAAACAAGCTGGCCAACCAGGCCCGTATTGATGCATACCTCCTGAGCCAAGCGGAAAAGTGGACGGAAGGAAAGCGTGCCTCCGAGCCTCTTCCGGCGAGTCTACAGGAGAGGCTTACGCGAGTGCGGGACTGCAATCGCCTACGCCAGCGTCCCCCCCACGTTAGCCGCGGGAATAATCAACTGCAACTCCTCGCCATCGAACACTCGATACTCTGGCAGACGCCCCGCCAGCGCTTCTGTACGTTCCAGAATAATCAGCACCCCTTCCCCCCGCTTGTCCATCATCGTCGTCCGTTCTATCTTTGAACCGGCCATCTCCCCCGGAATCCGGCACCGCGCCAAAAGGCTCGTAAGCACTTCATTGCGAGCCGACTGCCGCAGCATAAGGCTCTCCACCGTCATTGTGTTCGCCAACCCGCCGGGCGAATGCAACTCCAGCCGGTCCGCGTACATCCGCAGCCGGATCTTTGAACCGTAGATCGCATAGTCCCTATGTGCCACCGCATTCACCAGCGCTTCAAAGATTGCGGTCAGGTCGTACTGCGGGAAGTCCGTTCGTCCGATACCCTTCGTCGCCGCCGTTCGCATGTTCCGGGCCACGAATCGCAACCCATCCCACACCTGCCGGTCCAACGGCCCCGTGATATCCGCCGCGTCAAGCTGGTAGCCGCTTGCCCCTTCGGCGGGCACCGAGCTATGGCCTCGATAGGCCACCGCCTGGATAAAGGCATTCGGCAGGAACAGTCGCGGGTCCTGGCTCGCCATCAGTACCCCAGCCACCGTCGGCCGCCACACGGACTCGTCATCCTGCCGCGCCAGCCCCAACTTATGCAGAAAGGCCTCGCGGGAATCCGTCGCTGATTGTCTGGTCTCAAATCTTCGCCAAAGCTCCTCGCTTAAGTCCTCCATCGTGGCGGTCGCCACGGTTTGTTCGTCGAAGCGTATGATCCGGGACTGGCTCCGCTGCTGAAACAGTCGTGCTAAGTATTCCGGGGACATCTTTCGTTTGCTGCTGCCCACTCGAAGGAAATATCCCCCCGGACTCTCGTGTACAAACAGGCTCGTCGATATCTCGATTTTCAACACGGCCACTTCCGAACCCTGTGATGTGGGCAGCAGCAGACGTTCGATGGTTGGAGTCAACGGCGGTTGAACGGAGTCGTTACAGCATTCACGGACAAATGCCTCCACCCCGTCCAGCGATTCCAATGGAATGCCCAGCACTTCGCGCGTCGTGTCGTCCACGCCCAGCACGCATACGCCCCCGCGGGTGTTCGCAAAGCCCGCCAGCTCGTCCGCAAAACCATCACGGGAGGGGCCGCTCACACGACTCCCAGCCAGCCGAACCTCCTTCAATTCGAGGTACGAGTCTTCCCCCAGCCGGATCTTGTCCACCAACTCCTTCCTACTGTTAAACATGTCCGCCCTCCCGACGTCCCGCATTACACATATTCCTGTGGACCAGGCTCGTTCGGATATGCGCCATGGCAAAGGTACTTGACCGATCACTCGGGAAACATTGCACCATTTCACAATACCTCGCCTCGATCTTCCGCGCCCTCCAAACAAATACTGCACAGGCCGTCCCGGCATCTCCGGCCGCTTCCCACCCCATCCTCCCGGAGCGCCAATCCGGTTTCCTCCACTCCCCGCCCCCCAGCCGTTCACACCCTGGATCTTCACTCCAGGCTAAGGCGGCGTAAATAAATAACCCTTACATCCGTGGCCCCCATTGCGTTACCAGCGACATTGTCGCCCAAAGAGTTCAGGTATGTGTTAACGCCGATTTCGGAGAACCCCTCACGACAAATGCAAGCTGTAAATGTTATTTCCTTACGCCTCCTAACCGCCGCCTTTGCCCGGGATCGAGGAGAGGAACTATTCGATTGCTTCGCGAATCATCGCGGATACGATAGCGGCTGGGCTGATCAAGCCGCATGACCCGGCGTGTACTTCCCGGAAGCTCGCAAAGTACTTGCCCTATTGGGGATAGGTTATGTGATGGAAATTCGATTTGAACTCGCTCCACGAAGCCGAAAAACAACCCAAGATATGGATTCTACGAACCTTAACTGTTAAAACTTGAGTTGCGTTCTATGTGATCGCAGACGAAGATGGCCAACTTGAAACCCTGGTATCGAGTGGTGCCCCCCCGGGAGGATCTGCGGGAAGGCAACCCGAACGAGTTATTTGATCGCACCTATCTCACTCCAACGCTCCTGGAACTCGCCAGCCAAGTCGTGCGTCGGCTGTCCGGCGAGAAAACCGAAACGTCCGCCGTCTACAACCTGGCCACTCAGTTTGGCGGCGCCAAGACCCACCCCCTCACTTTGCTCTATCACCCTAAACCCGGCGGTTGGGAACGCCGGAGCGGCGCGGGAGGCCCAATGGGTGATTGCGCAATCCAGCCCGCGGCGGCGTAAACATGGGAGCCGGCCACGGTTAACGGGGATGAACTGCCGTTTTTAGGTTTACCGGAGTTTGACCCGCTTCACACGCGTGGTCAACGCGTCCGAAGGCGCCGGTACTCGCGCATCGCGGCATCCACCTTCTCTGCCTGGCCCTGCTGCCGGTAAAGCCCGGCGAGGCCGAAATGTGCCTGCGCGGCGAGCTGTGTTTCTTTCTCGATTGCCAGCAAGGCCCGCCAGTGCTTCTCCGCCGAAGCCAGGTCGCCGTCCATCAGGCATGCCTTGCCCAGATCGTACAGCGTCTCTGGCATCGCCGGCACCAAGCCGTCGGCCCGTTCCAACTCCGCGCGCGCTGCCTTCACCTTGCCTTGCTCCAAGAGCGCATGGCCCAGCCGGTACACCGCTTCCGCGTCGCCCGGCCGCGCCCGCGCCTCGCTGCGGAACTCGACCTCGGCCTTGTCCCATTGCCCCGCGGAGGCGTACACCTCGCCCAACTGCAAATGGACGCCAGGTAGCTCCGGCCGGATGCGGAGGGCTTCCCGATAGGCCTTCTCCGCCTCGGGCAGCTTGCGCTGGATCGCGTTTAGCTCCCCGTTCAATTGATGCGTCCGCGCGGCGGCGGGGTGGCCCGCTTGCAGCGAGTCAAGGCTTTGCTTGGAGAGCATTCCGCTCGCTTGGCCCAGATAGTAGAGCAAATCCGGATCGTTCGGACGCTTTTCCAGCGCCGCGTGGAGCCGCACCACCGCCTCTATCAGCCGTCCGGCCTTAAACAGCGCGATGCCCAGTCCATCGGCGGATTCCGCCTTCTCCAGATGCGGAATTGCCTCCACCGAGTAGCCCGATGCGAGCAAAGCGAACCCCAGCATTTGATGCGCGCCAATCAAACCAGGGTTGAGATCCAACGCGCGGCGGAGCGGCTTGACGGCCGCCGCATAGTCGCCCTTCCGCAAATACGCGCTGCCGAGATTCACGTGGGCGGCTGCGAGTTCCGGGGCCAGAACCGTCACGCGCGTGAACTCCACGATCGCCTCCTCGTACCGCCCTTCCCGCTGAGCCGTGGTACCCGCGACAACATGCTTTACCACTTCCGGCGGCAAGCTTTGCGCGGCAAGAAGAATCGTGAGCAGCGAAGCGAGCATCAGCGGGCCTCCGGTTCGGCGACTCCGAGAATTTGATTCGCGGTCACATTATCAAGACGCTGCACAACGCCCGAAGGCCATCGGATCTCGACCTTCACCGGGGCGGCGCTTCCCAAACCGAAGTGAAGCCTCTTGTCGTTCGACGAGAGATAGCTGCCGGCCGCTCCGGCGTCCTGCCTCTGGCCATTGACGAACACGCGAGCGCCGAAGCCGTCGCGATTGCTTCGCCCGCCGCGCAGCGACAGCGTTAGCCATCGCCCGCCGCCACCGCGATTGTGAAAGACGATGGGCGGTCCGCCGAGCACGCTCATAACGGCATCAATGGCTCCATCGTTGTCCAAGTCGCCGAACGCGAGACCACGGCCGGCCACGGCAGGCAGGGCTGGGCCGGCGGCGCGTTCGAAGCGGCCGCCCCGATTCATGGCGATCAACGGCGGCTCCTGGCTCCGAAGCGATGGGTCGATTTTTTCCACATTGTCCATTACGTGCCCTTGGGCCACCAGCAAGTCCTTCCAGCCATCGTTATCCAAATCGGCGAAGCCCGCGCCCCAGCCGGAGTGAATAGCCGACAGGGCCGCTACACCCGATTCAAGGGAGCGATAGCTGAATATACCAGCGCCGTCATTGTGATAAAGAGCGTACTTCTGGCGCGAGAGCGTGGTCACCAAAATGTCAGGACGCCCGTCGTTGTCGTAATCGCGAAAGTCCACACCCATTCCCGACACGGGCTTGCCGTCGTCGGAGAGCGCGGCGCCCGCGTCGACAGCGCGCTCGGTAAACGTCCCGTTACGGTTATTGTGAAACAAGAACTGCTCCATGCCGTCATTGGCCACGAAAATATCCGGGTAGCCGTCGTCGTCGGCATCGGCGAACGCCACGCCGAGCGCGCGCCCGCGGAGAGCGCCGATTCCCGACGAGGCGCTGACGTCTTCGAACGTGCCGTCGCCGCGATTTCGATACAGCAGGTTCGCGACGGCCGGAAACGTTGCGGGAGGGCAATAGACACGGAGTGCCGAGCCGCACCAGTGGCTGCTTCCCAGGCTCCATTCCATGTAGCGCGCAACAAACAGATCGAGCCAGCCGTCCTTGTCGTAATCGAAGAACCCTGCCGACGTCGACCATCCGGTGGCGGTCCCTACGCCCGCTCGCGGAGTGGCGTCGGTGAATGAACCTTTGCCGGTGTTGCGATAGAGCACGTTGCGGCCGTAACTGGTCACATACAGATCGGTATGTCCGTCATTGTCATAGTCGGCCGCGGCCACGCCCATACCGTAATTGGCGTTACTGGACGCGGAGAGGCCTGCCGCTTTCGTAACGTCTGTGAAGCTGCCATCGCGATTCTGCCGGTACAGGCGATTCCAGTACTTCGGCGTCGATCGCGCGAAAAACTCCCTGGCCGGAAGCGATTCGGTCAGCTCGCCGCCATTGACGAAAAAGATGTCGAGCAGTCCATCATTGTCGTAGTCCAGCAAAGCCACGCCGCCCCCCATCGCCGCAATGAGGTGTTTATGCGAAGTGGGCGAGTTCGAGTGGCGGAAATCGAGCCCGGCGGGGGCCGCGATGTCGAATCCCGATCCGGCAAATTGCGCGCCTGCCGCAAGGCTACACATCACGAGCGTGGCGAGCCGCATAGCTCCGTCATCATACCAATACACCGGTCAGAAGGAGAATCGCAGTGCGAGCTGAACCAGCCGCGGCGTGTTGACTTGCGTGAAGACCTGTCCAGTGGTCGCGTTCGCCGCCGTCGTCACCGACAAGTTGGGCTGGCCGAACTGGACCCGATTGAACAGGTTGAATATCTCGGCCCGGAACTCGACGTTTGCGGACTCGGTGATATTCGTCTTCTTCAACAGGGAAAAGTTGTACTGTGCGATACCGTGGCCGCGGAGATTGGGATCGGTGCGGCTTTGGTTGCCGAAGGTATAGGCGTTTGGAACCGTAAAGCAGTCGGTGTTGAACCATCGGCGTAACTTCGATTGCGCCGATCCCTCAATCTCTTTTTGGCAGCCGGGAACGACGTTCGGCCGCAAACCCGTCCCGAGACCAGTGATGTTCGGCGTGGCGTTAAGTGCCAGCGGGAAGCCCGACTGGAAGGTGCTGGTTCCGCTGGCGCTCCAGCCGGAGACGAGCAGGGAAGCCGGACCGCGTACATTGCCGAGGAGGCGCTTGCCCGCTCCGAACGGCAGATCGATCGAGTAGGCAACCGTCAGCCGGCTCCGTGAATCAAAGCCTGCCAGCGACTTTTCGGCTCGCAGGTTATTTGGCTGCTGAACGCCTCCGCCCGAGCCGACGTTGGTATTCAGCCACTCCGACAGACTCTCCATGTCGGTGAGGAGCTTGGAGAAAGTGTAAGCAGCCAACACGTTCCCACCGGCCCCAAATCGCCGCTCCACCTTCATTTGCAGCGAATGGTAGGTGCTATTACCCAGATAGGCGGTGCGCTGCACGAAGCCCGTATACTGCGGATAGCGGAGGAGTAGCTGCCCTTGGGTAACGGTTCGCTGAGAGAGAGGGCCGACGGCAACTAATCCAAAGAAGGGATTCTGAACCTGCGAATTCAACTGGTTACCCATGGAGAGGAACTGATCTTCGATGGCGTTCATGTTGTAGTCGCCCCGCGGCAGATGAACGCCGCGAGATGCCGCGTATGCCACTTCGACGGCGATGTTGCCCGGCAACTGGTCCTGCAAGGCGATATTCCACTGGCCCTGGTACGGCCGAGGCGAACCGCGGAGCGCGGCGGCCGGCGACTGCCCGAGGAGCAACTGCTGGAAGTTCGGCAGTGTGCCAAGCGAGGGGGTGATTCCGCCTGGGAACGGATCGCTCAGCGTGTTGAGAGGCGTCACCGAGCGATCAATCGAGGTCAGCCACGGTGTGCTATAAGCATTAAGCGCATTTCCATATGGACCTTCATTGAACTGCAGATTGCTGGGCAGGAAGTAAATACCCGCGCCAGCCCGGAGTACCGTCTTGGGGCTGAACCGGTAGGCAAAGCCCACGCGCGGCGCGAACAGGCGGTAGGTTTCCTCCTTGTTCCCACGCCCCGGATGCTCCGGGGTGTTCACGCGGTCCAACCGGCCAACCACTGGCCTTCCGTTCACCAGGATGCCCTTGGTGGCGGGGTTTTCGCCAACAGGATTCAGCGACGTAGTTCGATCGTAGCGCTCCTTGAATACGCCCGGAATCTCCCATCGCAGGCCGAGCGTCAAGGTTAACTTGGAATTCAATTGCCAAGTGTCCTGCGCATAAAAGCCCTGGTAGCTGACCGATTGATACGGTAATCCGAGGACGAGCATATTTCCACCCGCGCCCAGGCCGAGCAGAAACGAGGCGAGTCCATTCCCGGTGGCGCCCGGATTCAGCGCATTCTGCGATGTGAATATGTTGTCGAACTGAAAGGATCCACCAGGGGCGAGCTGATAATAGTTATTACGAAACAGGCGTAGATCGGCGCCGAACTTCCACTGGTGTTTGCCGTTCACCCACGTGAAGCTCGGCAGCAACACGTGCGTATTATCGATGCTGAAGATGTGGCCATTGAACGGTCCCGGATTGGTATGCGTGTAGGTATTAATCGCGATCTGCGGATACCCCGTCTCACCCGCTACCTGCCGCAGGCCGGGAAGATCGCGAAAGTAGCTTGGGAAGCCGAATCTTTCAGTCATGTCCATGCCGCGATGGGGGGTGACGCGCTCGTAGTTCCAGCGCCCGTAGGAGGCGCGGAGGTCCAGAATCATGGTCGGGCGAATCAGGTAAGTTAACCCAACCACCGCTTGCTGGGTGGTGAAGGTTTCAGGCGAAAAGGGATCGCCGGCGAACACGCCGTTGTCGAACAGAACAGCCGGCGCATTAGCGGATTGCCATCGGGTGAAACGGCCGAACAACCGAATCTTTTCGTTGACAGAGTAGTCGGCGCGGCCGTTGTACTGATCGTTGTCGCCGCCCGAGGTGATGTTCTTGCTGTAGTTAAAGAGGTTGGTAAATGGCGCGCCGGGCAGGTTCGGCGGCGCGTTCAACGGGAAGTCGTTCAGGCGGCGCGCGACGGGGTTGATGCGGTTTTGCGGGATGATATTACCGGGAAACTGTAGGCGCTGCGGACCGCTGCCGGCGGCGCAGGCTGGGTTGCCGTATGCGCCGCATTGAGTGAGTGGATCGAAGATAGGGATTTGGGCGCCGGAAGCGTTTCGATACTCGGAAAAATCGCCGCGATTCATGACCGCCTGCGGCACGGTAGTAAGGAATGTCGCTCCCTGCCGCTGCCGATAGCCTTCGTAGCCCGCGAAGAAAAATAGCCGGTCCTTGCGAATCGGGCCGCCGAGAGTGGCGCCAAACTGATTTTGTGTAAACGCAGGCTTCGCGAGGCCGCTTGCGTTCGCGAAGAAATTACTGGCGTTAAGCACGCGATTACGCAGGAACTCATAGGCCGAGCCGTGAAACTTGTTGGTCCCGGACTTGGAGCCAATGTTTAATACTCCGCCCGAGTAGCGGCCGTACTCCGCGTTGTTGCTATTGGTCTGGACCCGGAAATCGGAAACGACATCGGGGCTTGGAGCCAGAATCGTCAGGTTACCGATGCCGGCGTTCATCGGAACGCCGTCGAAGTAGGAGGCCGCCTGATTGGCCATTCCGCCACCAACTTGATAGTTCCCCGCGGCGAAGACATTTTTGCCGGTAAGCGCATTGCCTTCCGTGCTCCCTTGTGGCACAACACCGGGAACCAGCGCCATCAGGTTGAGAATGTTGCGGCCGTTGACGGGAAGGTCCTGCACGGCGCGGCCCGAAACTACCTGGCTGAGGTTCGAATTCTCCGTTTGCAGCAGCGCCGAGGTTGCCTGCACTTCCACCGACTGATTGACGTCGCCGAGATCCAAGGTGAAGTCGGCACGGACCGCGCTTGCGACGCTGACTTCCACTGGCTCGCGAACGGCGCGCTTGAATCCGGAAATCTCGACGTTCACGCGGTAGGAGCCTGGAAGCAGGTTGAGAAATTGAAACCCGCCATCCGCGCCGGTTTGCACCTGGCGGCGCTCCTGCGTGCCGATGTTAATCAAGGAGACCGAGGCGCCACTCACCGCGGCGCTGGACGGATCGGTTATGGATCCGAGGATGGAGCCTTGAAAGGCTTGTCCATCCGCGCGATCCGCGGCAAACAGCAAAATTCCCAGAGCGACTGGGATGAATTGTCGAAGGACCATACTCTTTGTTCCCGTTCTAGCTTGTCCGTTACGAAGGACAGCCTGTTGATACCGCGAAATCGTATCACTTACTGAATCAGGATTGCAACTGGAATGGCAATAGTGTCTCCGGCAAAGTAGAAATGTTCTATTTTGCAGGGCTTCAGAAAAGTACGTGTTAGTCTGGGCCTGCCGGTGAAGCGGAGACGTTGTGTCAAGAAGGAGGGAATAGCGCCATGCTGTGCGGAAGATGAAGGAAGGCCCTTCGGAGCCGCCCTGTAGGGGGAGGTTCCAAACTGCCGGAAGCTGCTTCGGTCAAAAGCCGCGGTGGTGAACGTTTCGGTTAAAAGGCGTGGTTTTGACCACGTCATGTGGGGATGAGAGAGACGAGTGAAAGCGAACTGCTGATGACGCATCGAA
>CAMDKT010000023.1 GCA_945900935.1 Candidatus Sulfopaludibacter sp. SbA3
CTTGCGCCTGCCGGCTCATCTGGTCAATACGGTCTTGAATCAGAGACCGCAAGAACTTCGCGTCTTTAATCACAAATTGCCCATTCAGCCGCAGTTTCTCAATCACTTTCCCCGTCAACGGCGGCAGCAGCGCCTTGCTCTTCATTTGCAGCACGCCGGACATGAACGGATCCTTCCCTTTCATGGCCAGCAGCAGCACATCCTCCAGCCGTCCCGCCGGCATACTGACGTCCAGGGCGATGGTCCGCCGCTGGTCGCCATCCTGCTTCAACACGCTCCCGCTCGTAACGAACGATGTCTTGCCAATCCTCCCGTGCACCGGCTTCAGAACCGTATTTCCGTTCGTCCCGTCCACTTGTACTTCGAACTTCGCGACCAACGGCAACTTGTTGCCCGACGTCTTCAGATAAAAATCCGGAACCGTCGCTTCGCCTTTTGCCAGAAAGTCGTTCAGTTTGCCCTCGAAATGCCCGGTCGAGTTGAGGATGCCTCCGATGGCAGTGAAGACGGCCAGATTCGCGCGATCGAATTTGTAATCGCCATCGAGCGGTGTGTTACCCGGTTCGTCACGGTCCCACGGCCCGAAGTGCCCGTTCGCAACGACTTCTCCCGGCGGCTTGGCGTTACGAAGTTCGGCCTCGTAGCGCATTGGCGAATTGTTTCCGGCATCGAGCAGGCGGATTCGATGCAACTCAAACTCCAGCGGCACACGCTTCCTGTCCTTTGGCGAAATAGTCAGCTTGGCCTTCGTGATCAGAATCTCACCAATGCGCACATCGGGCGATGCGCCTCCCCCGTCATTTTTTTTATGCTTAGGCACCTCGCCTTTCGGTGGCAAAACTATCTCCACGCCATCCAGCATCACTGCCGTCACACCCTTATGCGGTTCAAAAAGTTGCCCCAAGTCCAGTTCAAAGCGCATCGTTTGCATCCGCAGTAAAAGATTTGCGTTTTTCTTAAGCAAAACGCCCCGCCCGGTTACCGTGGCCATCACTCCGCGGCCTTTTGTGAGATACAGTTTCACTGGCGAAAGCGTTGGAATATCAATCCGCAGATCGGCGATCTCAACCTCTGTATGGAAGCGATCACGCAAATACGCCACAGCCTGCTCCCGAATATAAGGCTCGATTTTCGACGCATGTTGCTTGGCCAGGAAGTATAACCCCATCCCACACGCCGCGGGGACACCAATCAACGCGGCCGCGACCACCCATTTGGTTTTGCGCTGCATGAATGTAGGATACTCCTCCAGTTGCCCTTTTCCCTCCCAATACCCTATAATCGAGTCTTGGACGTACCGCGTCCGGGGTTAGGCTCCTGCCTGGCGCCCTAGAATAGGAAAGAGTAATGCCGAAGCGTACATTTCAGCCGAATAACCGTCATCGCGCCAAGACCCACGGGTTTCGTTCGCGCATGCAAACGAAGAATGGCCGTAACGTCCTGGCCCGCCGCCGGGCGCGGGGCCGTTGGAAGTTGACGGTCAGTGACGAACGCGCCGTCCGTGCCTCCCACGCCAACGAATAACGGCGAACACCGGTTTACCAAGAACAGTCGGCTGCTGAAGTCTGTTGACTTTCGTAAGGTCTACGACAACGGCAGCCGTTTTTCTTGTCCCTACTTTGTGGCCTTTCTGTTCCGCCCTCCCGCTACTAATCGTGACGCTGGCCCGCGCATCGGATTCACCATCCCCCGCGCGGTGGGGAAGGCTGTGATTCGAAACCGGATCCGACGCCGCATTCGGGAGCAGCTCCGCATGCGCTTACAGCAGATTGACCCCGCGCTGGACATCGTCCTGAATCCTCGCCGCACCGCCGCTGAGGCGCCTTTGGCTGAGTTGACCCGTCAACTCGAAAGGCTGATTGAACGATGCCGGGCTTGATCGTTTTGAGCCTATTACGGTTTTATAAGGCGGCCATTTCTCCGTGGCTGCCTTCGGCGTGCCGTTTCCGCCCGACGTGTTCGGAGTACATGATGGCTGCCGTCTCGCGTTACGGCGCTATCCGCGGCGTGTGGCTGGGCCTGAAACGGCTCGTCCGCTGCCATCCTTTTCACCAGGGCGGCTACGACCCTGTCCACTGACTTTGCGACCATTAAGAACTCTCATACATGACTGACCCCACAAAAAACCTATCGACGGAGCAACGCCTGCTCCTCGCGTTCGTCCTGATGGGCGGCGTCATTTTTCTCTCGCAATACCTGTTGCCCAAGCCGCCGCAACCCGTCGCTCAGCAGCAGAAAAAAGCCGCCGAACCGGCCAAGCAGGAGACTCCGGCCGCGACTCCCGCCGCGACTCCGCCAGCGACTCCCGCCGCGCCCGTCGTCCAAGTGGGCCAAAAGGCCGAGTTTCCGGTATTCGAGAACGACCTCTACAAAGTGAAGTTCTCGAACAAAGGCGCCGTCGTCATGGAATGGCATTTGAAGAAATTCAAGGACGCCAACGATAAACTCCTCAACCTGGTGAACGACGAAAACGCCACTCAGCTCGGCAGCCGCCCGTTCGCCTATAATTTCAAGGATCAAAAACCGGCAGCCGATCTCAACGAAAAGCTCTTCGCCGTCTCCCGTAACGCCGACGGTATCGTATTCGACTACAGCGATGGCACCACCGTGGCCCGCAAATCATTCCGCTTCACGCCCTCCCGCTATTTGGTGGAAGTCGATAGCGCCGTCTCCGAGAAGACCGCCGCGCTCACCCACGCCCTCATCTGGCGCGGCGGCTTCGGTGACCAGACTGTTCCCAAAGCTTACGCCGCGCAGTTCGCCGTTTACATGCCGCCCACCGATTCTTCGCCCACGACGATTGAAAATTCCAAAGCCAGCGATGGCCCCATCGCAAACGCCGGCAGCTATATTTTCGCCGGACTTCAAGATCAGTACTTCGCCGCCGTTGCGCTTCCCAAGCCCGGACAGACAATCGAACTCACGGCGCTGTCCGATTCGCTCCCCGATCCGCCGAAGTCGACTGATCGCGCTGCTTTCGTTGGTGCCGGACTCAGCATCACCGGCCGCAATCAATTCACGATGTTCGTAGGACCCAAGGATCTTGACCTCCTCAGCGAAACGGACAAACGTCTCGTCTCGCTCGTCGATTGGGGCTGGTTCGGTTGGATCGGCCGCCCGCTGTTTGCGGCGCTGCAATGGCTCGATAGCCATCTGGTTCATAGCTGGGGCTGGTCCATCATCATCCTCACCATCGTCATCAACATGGCGCTCATCCCTCTCAAGCTCACCAGCATGAAGTCGATGAAGAAAATGCAGACGCTCCAGCCGGAGATTCAGCGGATTAACGACAAATACAAAGGCGTAGGCTTCAACGATCCGAAGAAACAGGATCAAAACAAAGAGGTGATGGACCTCTATAACAAACATGGCGTGAACCCGGCGGGCGGCTGCGTTCCGATGTTGCTCCAGTTTCCCTTCTTCATTGGGTTCTACAAAGTGCTGAATGTCGCCACTGAACTGCGCGGCACGCCCTGGTTCTGGGTGAAGGATCTAAGCCAGCCGGAGACCATTCCCATTCGTATCTTGCCGTTACTCATGATCGGCAGCCAGTTCTATCTCCAGAAGATGACTCCCACCAGCGGCATGGACCCCACCCAGGCGCGCATGATGCTGCTAATGCCGCTGATGATGGGCTTCTTGTTCTATAATGCGTCGAGCGGCTTGGTGTTATACTGGCTTACCGGAAACTTGGTTGGGATTGGGCAGCAGTTACTCTTCAACAAGATAATGCCGGCTTCGCCGAGCCCCGCCGCGCAAATCGCAACTAAGAAAAAGGGCAAGTAAACGCCATGAGCGGTCTGAAAAAATACACAGTCGAAGAACACGGACCGCGCATTCGGCAGTTTTTGGAGCCGGTCCTGAGCGGCGCGCACTTGGAACTCAAGTTCGAAGTGGTGCCCGGCCGCAGCCTCCATCCGGAAATCGAAGATCCGCATCTCATGGTGCTGTTCACGGGCCAGGATGTCGATTTGCTGCTCGCCAATAAGGCCGAGCTGATGCTCGCGCTGGAGCATCTGACCATCGAGACAATGCGCGTTCCCTCCGATGAGCACGCGCTGATCTGCTTCGACGCCAATGACTTCCGCGTTATGCGCATCGAGGAATTGCGAATGACGGCGCAGACCGCCGCTGAGCGCGTCATCAAAACCGGCGATCATTTCCAGTTCAATCCGATGACCAGCCGCGAGCGGCGCATCATCCATTTGGCCCTTCGCGGCGAAACTCGCGTCAAAAGCGAAAGTTTCGGCATCGGGCCGGTTCGCCAGGTTGTCATTTATCGCGCCGACTTACCCGTTCCGGCCAACATCGTCCTGAAGCCCGCTCCCCGTCCGCATCGAATGGACGACCCCCGCGATAGCGACCGCGGCGGCGATCGCCGGGATCGACGCGGCCCCGGCGGCCCCGGCCCACGTCGCGGACCGCGTCCGCGCATGACATAATCGAAGCGCCACCGTGGAACCCATCGTAGCCATCGCCACTCCACCCGGCCGCGGCGGAATTGGCATCGTTCGTATTTCGGGCCATGAGGCGCGTCGCGTGGCCTCGGCGTTACTCCGGTTTCCCGAGGGCGTTGAATGGGTGCCCCGCCATGCCACGCTGGCCGAATTGATCGACGATCACGGCGATGTCGTCGATCAGGTTGTGGCCACCTGGTTCGTCGCGCCGCGCAGCTATACGGGCGAGGATGTCGTGGAAGTCGCCTGCCACGGCGCGCCCGTTGTGCTTCGCTTCTGCGTGGAGCAGGCCTGCCGCCACGGCGCTCGCCTCGCTGAACCCGGCGAGTTCACGCTCCGCGCTTTCGTCCACGGCCGTATCGATCTGCCCCAGGCCGAAGCCGTCCGCGACCTGATCGACGCCACCACGCTCTATCAGGCCCGCGTTGCCGCCCGCCAAGTGGATGGCTCCGTCGCGCTCCTCCTGGCGCCGTTGAAATCCCAGCTTCTCGAACTCATCGCGCTCCTCGAAGCCGGCATCGATTTCGCCGAAGACGATATTTCCGTCGCGCCCGCGTCCGAAATTCTGCGCCGCCTCGCACCCCTCACTGCCGGCGTTGAACGCCTGGTCCAAAGCTTCTCCTACGGCCGCCTGGTGCATGACGGCGTCTCCCTCGCCATCGTCGGCCGCCCAAACGTCGGCAAAAGTTCGCTCTTCAACCGCCTGCTGGAGCAGGACCGCGCCATCGTCACCGACATCCCCGGCACCACCCGCGACCTCGTCAGCGAAACCGTCGTCCTCGGCGGCGTCCCCATTCGATTCGTCGATACTGCCGGGATTCGCGCCGGAGGCGATCTCGTCGAATCGCTCGGTATTGAGCGCTCTCTACAGGCAATGGCCGATGCCGACCTAACCCTCGTCGTCCTCGATTCGTCGACGCCCCTAACCGCCGGTGACCACGAAATACTAACCCGCGCCGCCGCGCAGGGCCGTCATCTTATCGTCGCTAACAAAACCGATTTGCCGCTCGCCGCCACAATCCCCGATAACGCCATCGCTCTCTCGGCAACCACCGGCGCCGGGCTCCGCACGCTTCGCCAATCCATCCTTAACGCCATCGGCCACGCGGCCCAAGCCGAACACGAATTCGCCTTCATCACGTCCCTGCGGCACGCGCAACTACTCACCGAATGCCTGGGCGGCTTGCGCGCCGCGCGCCTCGCCGTCGAGGAACACATCCCGCATGAGATGATGCTCCTCGATCTCTACGGCGCGCTCCATCCGCTGGACGCCATCACCGGCAAGACCACCGCCGACGACATCCTGAACCGCATCTTCTCGACGTTTTGTATCGGGAAGTAATGCTTACTCGCCGACCAGCGTCGCCACCAGCGCGATCGGCACCGCAACCAGCGCTTTTGAAACAGGGCAACCCACTTTCGCCTCCGCCGCGATCGTCTGGAACTGCTCGTAATCAATATTCGGGACCGCGGCCTCCATCACCAGATCGATGCCTGTGATGGCAAATCCGCCCGCGACCGCCTCCAGTTTCACCGACGCCGTCGTAGCCACCCGAATCGGCGCAAATCCCGCCGAAGCCAAGGCATGCGAAAACGCCATGGAGTAGCACCCGGCGTGCGCCGCCGCGATCAACTCTTCCGGGTTCGTCCCCGTGCCGCTCTCAAAGCGAGACTGGAACGAATAAGGGCCGGTGTAGGCACCGCTGCCAAGCGCGACGCTCCCCGTTCCCGACTTCAAATCACCACGCCATTCGGCATTCGACTTCCGTACAATCATGGTTCAAGTTTATCTTCAATCTCCCGCCGCCGCCACCCAGCCCTTCAGGCCGTCCAACCGCTCCGCCCGGATCCAGCCTCCCATGGGCCGTCCGTCCGCAACGCGCAGAATATCGTAATCCAGCGACACACCACCGCCGCGCCGGCGCGCCCCTCCGCTCGCAGAACCGCCCCCGCGCGAATCGTGACGACATGCTCGAACGCCTCCAAATCTTCGGGAAACTTCGCGAACAGGTACGGCAGCGCAAAGCCCTTTTCATACCTCGCGGCACCCATCTTCAATACAGTTTCCAACTGCGCCCAGCCGCCCGCCTGCATCTTTTTCACCAGTTCTGCCGGGCCCGAAGGAGCGTCACGTCCGGCACGCACAACGACTGCAATTCCGCCGCATTCCGTTCCCGCGCCACGCCGCGCAGCACCGTCAGGAAGTTCCCAAACGAAACGTCCAAAGCCGATTCATCTCCGGGAGCCAATCGCCGCCGCCGGCCCGCCGCGTGAATCTTCTAACTGATGATCCCATTCCGAATTGCAAACCGCACCAAATCTCCGGTCGAGTGCAGATTGAGCTTCTCCATCAACCTGCTACGGTGAGCCTCCACAGTGTAGACGCTCAATGTTAGCTGATTCGCAATGTCTTTATTGGTCTTGCCTTCCGCGATCAACTGAAGCACCTCGCGTTCCCGCGCGGTGAGCAGGTCAATCGGATTGGTAACGTGCTTGCGATAATCGGTCAGCACCGCATCCGCCACCGACGGACTTAGATACGCCTCGCCGCGTGCCACAGCCCGTACCGCATCGAGCAGCGCATCATCGTCGGCGTCCTTCACCAGATACCCCTTAGCGCCGGCCCGAAGCATCTCTCGCACGTAAACGGCATCCCGGTGCATGCTCAACGCCAACACGCGGCTCCGCGGTGAGACTTCGGCAACTCGCCTCGTCCCTTCAATCCCATTCAACCCTTCCATGTTTACATCCATGATCACGACATCCGGCTGCGTCCTCTTCGCCTCCACCGTCGCCTCCAGACCGTTTTTGGCCTCTGCCACCACTTCCATGTCGGGTTGCGCGCTAAGGATCATGCGGATTCCCTTTCGCACTACCGTATGGTCATCCACTAACAGAATTTTGATGATCCTACCTGGCGTCAGCATTCCCGTCCCCGTTCTCCGCGTACCGCGTTGGAGCCTGCACTTCCACGCACAACCCTCCTTTTTCACGACTAGTTGCCGATAACTCCCCCCCCACATGGCGAGCCCTTGCCCGCATTCCAACCATTCCCAAGCTCGGCTTTTTCTCGCGCTCCACTGGCATCCCGCATCCGTTATCTTCAATCCGCAACAAAACCCGATCCCCGCTTGTATCTAACCGCACCGCTACCTCCGTCGCCCCGGAATGGCGGGCGACATTCGTTAGCGCTTCCTGTGCAATCCGGAACAACTGTGTTTCCTGCCCTTCTTCCAGCCGGCGCGGACAATACGAAGTGTAGGCAACAGCGATCCGCGTCCGCTCGGAAAATCCATCGCTCAACCATCGCAATCCCGCGTCCAGTCCGAAATCGTCCAATATCACCGGCCGCAGCAGTTGGCTCAGTTCCCTAACGCCCGTTAGCGCGCCCTCCAAAATCTTGACGCACTCCTCCCGATTCTCAACGAATCCCGGTCCATCCATTCGTTTCAACATGCTTCGCAGTCCGGTCAAGGACTGGCCCAGTTCATCGTGCATTTCGTGGGAAAATCGGCGCGCCACCACTTCCTGGTCCTGCAGCATCTGCCAGGAAACCCGGTCCAATTCCTCGGCGTGCCACTCCAAGCGACGAAATGCCCGCCGGGTTGTCCAGATGGTTGCAAACCCACAGCAGAATGCCAGCACCAGGCAAACGCCCAGCACTACTTCCAGCTCATCCAGCAAATCCTTGGACTGTTGCTCAATCCGCGCCTCCAGTTCAGCTCCGCGCCCGGAGCTTACAAAATGGCCCCGCACCAACTCTTGTGCCGAGCCGTGTATCGATTTTGACCCTTGATAACCAACGTAGGCGGCGCCGATGACCAAAATTACGACCAGCGAAAAGCCGAGGGCAAGAACGCGCAACACGTTCCGCTCCGTAAAGGACTCTAGCCGCGGCATGTTTCCATTCTACCGGCGGAACGCGGCTCCAGCATTTAACTTTCGCCCCCCCTAAAGAATCGGTCGATCCGCTGCCCTCCAGAGGGGATGGGTAAATCCTGATGTTTCCAGCATCCTGAGTACTGTCGTCGCCTATTTCAGCCACTGGAGATTGCCCGCATGTTCCCTAACACCTGGAAAACGGACCTCGGTTCCGGCTTTCTCGTCTTCTTAATCGCGCTTCCCTTATGCCTTGGTATTTCCATGGCCAGCGGCTTTCCGCCGACGGCGGGCATACTGACCGCTGTCATTGGGGGATTGATCGTTTCTTTCCTCGGCAGCGCGCCGTTAACCATCAAAGGCCCGGCCGCCGGACTGATTGTCATCGCCCTGGGAGCGGTAGTGGAGCTTGGCGCCGGGAATAACGTTTTGGGGTACAAACGCGCGCTTGCTGTCGGCATGGTTGCGGGCGTCGTTCAAATCATCTTCGCGCTGACCAAAGCCGGAAACGTAGGGGACATGATGCCGTCGTCTGTCGTCCATGGCATGCTGGCCGCCATCGGAGTCATCATTATCTCCAAACAGGCGCATGTGCTCCTGGGAGTCGTGCCGCAGGGGAAGGACCCTCTGCACCTTCTGGCGGAGATCCCGCACAGTATCCTGAATCTGAATCCAGAGGTCGTTTTCATAGGACTCTTGTCGATGCTGATCCTGTTTGGGCTGCCCATGGTGAAGGTCAACTGGATACGGCGGATTCCTGGGCCGATGTTTGTGCTTCTTGCCGCCGTTCCCTTGGGGCTTCTATTCGACCTGGAGCACGAGCACAATTACTTCCTGTCCAACCATCTCTTCCATGTTGGTCCCAACCTCCTCATCCGTCTGCCCGGAACGCTTTCCGCTACCATCGCCTTCCCGGACTTTTCGGTAATCTTCAGTGCCGCTTCCCTAAAATACATCGTGATGTTTTCGCTGATCGGCAGTATCGAATCGTTGTTGAGCGTTTCCGCCGTCGATGCGCTCGATCCGGAAAAACGTACTAGCGATATGAATCGAGACCTGTTGGCCACCGGCATCGGCAACACCATTGCCTCCGCGCTGGGCGGATTGCCGATGATCTCGGAAATCGTCCGAAGCAAGGCAAACATTGACAACGGCGCTAAGAGCCACCTCTCGAATTTCTTCCACGGCATGTTCCTGCTTCTCTCGCTCGCGTTGATTCCGGGTCTGCTGCAAAAAATTCCGTTGGCGGCGTTGGCTGGGATGCTCATTTACACCGGATTCCGCTTGGCTTCGCCCAAAGAATTCATGCACGTTTACAAAATCGGCGCCGAACAGCTATTCCTTTTCGTGACGACTCTGGTGGTCACCCTCGCCACCGACCTGCTGATTGGTGTCGGTGTTGGCCTGGTGTTGAAAATCGCGATTCACCTCAAGAATGGCGCCCGCCTGAGCACGTTATTTAGAACGATTGTGCAGGAAGAGCGAAATGGCTGTCAACTCCTGATCCGTGTCCATGAGGCGGCAGTTTATACAAACTATTTGGGGTTGAAGAAACGGCTCGCAAATGTGGATGCGAGCATTCACACGGTGGTGATTGACTTTGAAAATACATCGGTTGTCGATCACACCGTGCTCGCGAAGCTGAAAGGGGTGGAAAGAGAGTGGAACGGCCGCCGGATGATAATCACTGGTCTCGACGGCCACGAAGCCATGTCTTCTCATGCATTAGCCGCGCGACGGAAGGCGCGCCCCGCGGTGGCCGTTTGAGCGAGCATTCCAATCCGAAGGATCATCTGCGCCACGTGCTTCAACATGTAGCGCACTTGCTCCCTGCGCAAGGCCCGATAGGGGTTTTCATCCACCACAATACGCTGCATGCGTTCCAGCATCTTCCATTTGAAAAAGCTGTTGTGGAGGCTTCCCAGCTTTTCCAGACCGAGCCCTACATGACGGAGGCGAAGTATCGGGACGCGATGCGCCAATGGCGCCTCCGGGCGGAAGATCTGGATGCCATCCTCGAACGCGAAGCGGACGCCGAAATCGTCCCCGGGCTTCGGCGCAGGGATCTCTGGCGGCCAATGCTCGATCCGGGTGTTCGCAGCTTCGATCCCGCCGGCATTGCATGGCGAATGGAGGAAGGGGATCTCGCGGCCGAATTCGAATCCACTGCGTCGCGCGCGCTATTCGAGGCCTGTCTGGCAAGGACCGAAGCGCCCAATCCACCACCGCGCGCTGATGCTCGCGCGGTCGACGCTGTGATTCATCCGTGGTTGATACGGCTATCGTCGGTTTTTCTGGATCAAGGCATGGCTTATTGGCCAATGCCGGGGCGCGAGGACGGATTTTACGTCGCGGTCCGAATACTCTTTTCGCAACCGGCGGCACTTTCCCCGACGGGCCTTATTGGTCTGGAAGCGGAGTTTCGCCGGCAGATCGCGCGGAACCTGGACGCCGCTGACGTGGTGATCGCCTGCCTCGGACCGGACCAAAACTGCTGGGAGCCGGTCCTTCGCGATGAACTCCTGGCGATGCCGGGCTGGCCAGGCCTGTTCTCACAACTGGAGAACGATCCAGCGCTGTTTCCCCATGACCCGGTTCCGTGCTCCCTCATGGATTTTCTGGCAATCCGCTTCACGTTGGCGAAAGTGGCATGGCGGAATCTGGCCGAGGCTGCGCCGCCCGAGGCCGCCGATCCCCGCCTGACTTGCCTGGCGCGGGCTGCCTCGCTATACGACGCCGCCCGCCTGACAAAGCTGACCGCCGCCGCCGTTTCCGGCTGGACGCCGCAGCGCTGGTCGCGCTTCGTGTTGGAGGTTGAGTCGTTCAACCATTTGGAGCGCCGCCGGGTTTACCACTTGGCCTACGAGCGCTGGCATGAGCAGGAAATCCTGCTGGGGCTGGCCAGCCACCGCCGCAACTTCACTCCCGCAGAACAGCGCTTGCGGCCTGTAGCCCAGGTGTTTTTCTGTATCGACGAGCGGGAGGAGTCGACACGGCGCGCGCTGGAAGAGGTTGACCCCCTGGTGGAAACATTTTCCGCCGCCGGCTTCTTTGGCGTGGCAGTGGACTATAAGGGGATTGACGACGCTCACGGCGTCGCCCTTTGCCCGGTCGTCGTGAAACCCCAACACGCCGTCCTTGAACGGCCCGCCGAAGAAGACGCTCATCTGCACGAGCGGCGTATGTTTCGCCGCCGCTTGTGGGCGCGCATCAGCCGCGTCTTATTTGTTTCCTCGCGTTCCCTGGTGCGGGGAGCGCTGAGTACCGCCATATTGGGGACGTTGACCTCCGTTCCGCTTATTGCCCGGGTGCTCGCGCCGCGCCGCTATGGTCTGTTGCGCGACGCACTCAACCGCGCCTTTTTCCCCGAACCCCGCACCGAGCTCACGCTCATGCGCAGCACCGAAATCTCGCATCAGGCCGTCGAGGGTCTTCTGCTGGGATTCACGATTCCCGAAAAAGCCGACCGTGTGGCAGGCGTCCTGGGACCGGCGGGTTTGACGAAGGACTTTTCCCGTCTTGTCGTGATCCTCGGTCACGGCTCGACGAGTCTCAACAATCCCCACGAATCGGCGCACGATTGCGGCGCTTGCGGCGGTCGTCGCGGCGGCCCCAACGCCCGGCTGTTCGCGGCGATGGCCAATCATCCGGATGTCCGGACCGAGTTGATTTCGCGTGGCATCGCGATCAATTCCGACACTTGGTTCGTAGGCGGCTATCACGATACTTGCAGCGATGACGTTGTCTTGTTCGACACTGAGCAAGTCCCGCCCGCCCATCATTCCGATTTGAATGCCATCGTCCAATCGCTCGACCTGGCTCGCGCCCGCGCTGCCCACGAACGCGCGCGGCGTTTCGAATCCTGTTCCGGCAAAGCCGATCCAGCCGGTGCCCTTTGGCATGTCGAGGAGCGGTCTGAGCATCTGGCGCAACCTCGCCCCGAGTATGGCCACTGCACTAACGCCGTCTGCTTCGTTGGCCGGCGCGAAGTGACCCGCGGCCTGTTTTTGGATCGCCGCGCCTTCCTCGTTTCTTATGACCCGCGGATCGACCCGAAAAGCGAGAATCTGGCGCGCCTGCTTGCCGCGGTTGTCCCGGTCTGCGGCGGTATAAGTCTCGAATACTATTTCTCCTTCGTCGACAACGAGCGCTACGGATGCGGCACCAAACTGCCCCATAATGTAACTGGGCTGGTGGGCGTAATGAACGGCAGTTCCAGTGACTTGCGTACCGGCCTCCCGTTGCAAATGGTGGAAATCCACGAGCCTGTGCGGATCCTTTTCGTGATCGAGACCACCCCGGAGCAGTTGGAAAAAGTCATAGCCGCTAATCCAACCGTAAGGAAATTCGTCGTCAACCGTTGGATCCGCGTAGCGTCCATGGACCCGGCCACCGGCCAAATTCAAATCCGGCGCGACCTGGGTTACGAAGACCTGGCGGGCGAGGTTAAGCCGTTACCGAGGGTGAAATCATCCGCGGAATGGTACACGGGAAAATTGGATCACCTGCCCATGGCCGTCATCATGCAGTCCGCCGAAGCGGCAAGGAGCGGACTTTGACCTTTACGCAATCGGTTCTCTTGGCGGTAGTCTTGGCGCCAGGCGCCGTCTTCGCGCTCTTTTCGATTTTTTGGTTGCTCGGCTGGAACGCACCGGAGCGGACTTTAACCCGCGTTACCGCATCCGTGTTCTCGATTTCCAGCATCGCCACCGCTTGGCTGGCGTGGTCCATGCACGCCGGCGGTCTGGACGCAATCGTGGTCCCCTTGGGCGATTGGTTCACCGTGCACGATTATCACTTTCCGCTCGTGTTGCTCGGCGATCGTCTGTCGTTGCCGTTCCTGGCGATGACGGTCATCCTGGCGGGGCTCATCGGCCAGTTTTCGGCCACTTACATGCACCGTGATCCAGGCTTTGCGCGCTTCTACATTCTTCTACATCTTTTCGCGTTTGGGGCGATGCTCATATTCTCCGCCGGTTCGTTCGATCTCCTAATCGCCGGCTGGGAGTTGGTGGGGTTGACTTCCGTTTTCCTCATTTCGTTCTTCACCTATCGCCCCGGGCCGGTCGAAAGCGCGTTGCGCGTTTTTGTTGTCTACCGGGCTTGCGATTGCGGCCTCATCGCGGCGGCCTTCGTGATGCATCACCTTGCCTACACGTCGTCTTTTGCCACCGGGATGCCGCATTTGACTGGTGGTGACGCGACCGTCGCCGGGCTTCTTCTTCTGCTCTCGGCAGCCGGCAAGTCGGCTCAGGTTCCCTTCTCGGGATGGCTGCCGCGGGCGATGGAGGGACCCACGCCATCGAGCGCCATTTTCTACGGCGGCATCTCCGTGCACGCCGGCGCTTACTTGTTGCTTCGCGCGCAACCGATCTTAGCGGAGTCGCCCATTGCCGCCGCCGCGGTGGTGGTTATCGGTCTCTTGACGGCCGTTCAAGGAACCATTGTCGGACGCAGTTGCGCGGACGCCAAGACGTCATTAGCCTATGCGGCACTGGCGCAGGTTGGCGTGGTTTTCATGGAAATCGGTTTCGGGTGGACCTGGATTCCCGTACTGCACATCGTGGGTCACGCCATGGTGAGGACTTTGCAATTCCTGCGGGCTCCGTCCATGCTGCACGACTACCACCAAGTGCATGCCGCCGCCGGCGGACACGTAAGAAAGACCGGGGAGCATCTGGATTCGATGCTTCCTCTGCGGTCGCGGCTTTGGCTCTACCGTTTGGCAATTGACCGGGGTCACCTGGACACGTTAATGGAACGGGGATTTGTGCAGCCATTAGTGCGGGTGTCGCTGTTTCTGGGGGCACTGGACCGGCTGGGCTTGTCTCCCGCGGGCAATTCGAACGAGCCGGAGCCGGCCCGGGCCACGGCTAACGATTCGGCGACCGCTTCGAAGATGGGTGCTATTGATGTCTGAACTGATTTTTCCGTTCGTTTCAGCCGCGATCGGCATTCCAGCTCTAGCCGCCGCCGCTGCCGCCGTTGGCAGTGATCGGCGATCTCGAATCGCCGGCCTCGCCGGGTCGTCCGGAGCCGCCCTGTGCGCACTGGAAACATTGCGCGAAGTACACGCCGCCGGCGGCGCTCGTTTATCCGAACCCTGGGCTCTCGGCTTGTTCACCGCCGATCCCTTGAACGCTACTTTCCTTCTGCTCTATTCCTTGCTGACGATGGGAATTCTGATCCTGGCTCCGCGCCGGGACACGAGCGCCAAAATCTCCGCCGCCACGTTATTGGTCCTGGCCGCAACGCTCGCCGCCTACGGCGCTGACAACCTGTTGGTGCTCGCGGCGGCGTGGATCCTCTCCGCGCTGCCGTTCATTCTGGGACCCTTTACCGGGACTTGGCGGCCCCGGGCCGGGTTAGGCCTGTCGTGCGTAGCGATACTGGGAGCCCTCGGCGTGATCGCCGGCGCGGCGCGCGACGCAGGCGCCGTAAACCCGTTTTCACTCGCGGAACTGCAGGGCCACAATTTTGGCGGCTCAGCGGCATTCGCGTTGCTCATCATTGCCATTGTCTGCCGTAAGGGAATCTTCCCCGCGCATGCCTGGATTGAAGACGCTGCCGAGGCCGGCCCGGTTCTGCCCATGTGCCTGTTCATCAATGGGCACCTCGGCGCCTTCCTGCTTGCGCGCGTCGTGATTCCCGGCTTTCCGCTTTCAGCCCAAGGCGCATTCCCGATTCTCTCCGATTTGGCTTTGTTCACGGCAATCTATGCCGCCGTCCGCGCTGTCGCGGAATCCCGCGCGCGGCGCATCCTCGCGCTGCTGGTCCTCAGCCAGTCCGCCTGTATCCTGGCGGGTTTGGAATCCGCCACTCAGGAAGGAATCACCGGCGCACTCGTTCATTGCATAGTCGTTGCGGTGGCCACCACCGGGCTATTCAGCGTACTCCGCTTGATGGAAGTCCGCTTTGGCCGCCTGTTTACTTCGGACCACTATCTCGGTCTGGCGGAGTATACGCCCCGGCTCGCCGTCTTCTTCGTAGTCTGCGGGCTTGCCCTCGTCGGTCTGCCTGGCACACTTGGATTTTGCTCGCAGGATCTGCTGATTCACGGTACGCTCCTCAGTCATCCCCAGATCGGTCTTTTACTTCCCTTGGCCACCGCCATGAACGCGGTCAGCCTGTTCCGTCTGTTCTCGAAGCTGTTCCTGGGAACGCACAGAACGGGTATTCATGGGATAAGCGATGCCATACCGCGGGAGCGCTGGGTGCTTTCCGCGATTGCCATCTTCATCGTCGCCGCCGGTGTTATGCCGAGCGCCGTACTCGCCCTCCGCCGGAACGCGGCCCAGGCCTTGAATGCCCCTTCTCCGGCACATTCGGCTTCAATCGCCCGTAGCCGCTGACCATGCGATATTTCACCGCGATCTTCGCTCTCGCTGCCGGACTATCCGCGCAACAGACAATCTTCGACGTCCCTTCGGCCGATGTCGCCGTTCGCAATGATTGGTTCTATCAACACCAGACCGTGGCCCGCGCATGGTCTCCGAACCACCGCTGGATCCAGACAAACGCCTACGGCTACGGTGTTGGCCGACACACCGAATTCGATGTCACGTGGTCCAATCTTGACGTCGCGTTGCCCCGCCTTTCCAATGTCAGCGTGGGCTTTAAAACCAGCCTCCCCGTTAACGGCGAGCATGCGCGCGCACCCGTACACTTCGTCTTCGGCGATTTGGTTCAAGTGGACGGCGCCGGCCGCAAGGGCAATTGGGCTTACTCGATGATGCAGGTCGAAACACCGCGCACGGGAACCCGTTTAACCGGCGGACTTTCCTCGGGAACATCGGTTTTCTTCGGCGAGCAGACCACAGGCGTGCTCGGCGGAGTCGAACAACCCCTCGGACGTCATTGGATGTTTCAGGCGGATTGGTTCAGCGGCCGCCACGATCTGGCCTATGTGATTCCTGGGCTTGTCTATAAATTTCACGCTCATTGGATGGCCTCCTTTGGCTATCAGATCCCAAACCGGCACGCACACGGGTATCGCGCCGTAGTACTGGAACTGACCCGCTTCTGAACCAGCTACAATCGGCACGTGAGCAACCACGAGCGCAAAATCCATCCCTCCACTGCCGTCCTTACCGCCGGCTTTGACCCCGCTCTCTCCGTCGGGTCCGCGCGCCCCGCCGTCTTCCGTTCCAGCACGTACGTCTTCCCCTCGCCCGAAGCAGCCGAACGCGCCTTTTCCATCCTCGGCGGCCGCGTGAAACCAGAGCCAGGCGAAACGGCGCATCTGATCTATTCCCGCTTCAATCATCCAAACGCCGAGATCGTCGAAGCCCATCTGCTGCCATTGGAAAACAACGCCCAGGCCGCGGCCGTTTTCAACTCCGGCATGGCCGCCATTATGACCGCAATCATGGCCCACACCAGGCCCGGTGACGCCATCGTCTACACCGTGCCGATCTATGGCGGCACGCAGTCGCTGATTCAGAATTTCCTCGAACCCTGGGGCATCCATGGCGTCCCCGTCGCCGGCGGCGATAGCGCCGCGCTCGACAGCGCCATCCAGCACACTCCCCACTGCCGCGTCGTTCTCCTCGAATCCCCGGCCAATCCCACGCTGACGATGACCGACATCGCCCGCGCCGTCGATTCCGCTTCCCGCCGCGAACCGCGTCCGCTCGTCATGGTCGACAACACGTTTCTTGGCCCCGCCTTCCAGCACCCTCTCGCGCTCGGCGCCGATATCACTCTCTACAGCGCCACGAAATATCTGGGCGGATTTTCCGACATTCTCGCCGGCGCGGCGATTTGCAAGGATCCCGAAATCATGCGGCCCATTCGCGGTCGCCGGAGTCTGTTCGGAAATATCCTCGCCCCCGATGAATGCTGGATCCTTGATTCCCGCCTCCCGACAGTGCATTTGCGTATGAACCGCCAGTCCAAGAACGCCCAGCGCATCGTTGAGCGTCTCGCCGCGCACCCGGCGGTCAATAGACTCTATTACCCGTCGCTCTTTACAGATCCTGAACAAATTCGCATTCGTGACGCGCAATGCGATTACCCCGGCGGCATCTTCTCCGTGGACTTGAAGGGCGGCAAACCGGCCGCGTTCGAATTCCTTCGCCATCTGCAAATCGCTCGTAACGCCGTCAGTTTGGGCGGCGTGGAAACATTGGTCTGTCATCCCCGATCCACCACGCATTCGGCGGTCAGTCAACAGGAGTTGCAGCTCTCCGGAGTTGTCGACGGCCTCGTCCGCGTTAGTATCGGCATTGAAGACTGGCGGGATGTCCTTTCCGATTTTGAACGTGCGCTGGATCGGGCGGCGGCGCTGACGGCGGCGTAGGCCGGAGGTTCGCACCTTCTATTCACTTTCTTTTCCGGGGCTAATTGTCGCCGCCCTCACAAATCGCTAAAGTCTCATAAGAGGAGCCATGCCCGAATTAAGCCCTGAAAAATACCGTAAGGTGATCGCCGAGTACGCCATCGCGCCCCGCATGATCGACTCGTCCCGGGAGTATCAACGCTCCAAACAGGCGCTGGAGCGGCTCCTCTTCCCGGAGCGCAAACTGTCGCCCGAAGAAGACGCAATGGCAAAGCTCCTGCTACACCTTGTCGATCATTACGAACACAGGACAACAACGCCGCCCGCTTCCACGCCCCGCCAGGTTTTCCGCCACTTAATGGACCAACGCCAACTAAAGCAAGCCGACCTCGCGCCCCTCTTCGGCACCGTCTCCATCGTCTCCGAAGTGCTCAGCGGCAAGCGCCAGATCAACGCGAAACAAGCCCGGAAACTCGCGGAATACTTCCAGTTAACCGCTGACGTGTTCGTCTAATAAGCTCCATTTGCGCCGACTGCTTCGCTGCCGGCATCAGTGCAGTTCGGATTTGCTCAATGGATTGGCAGGGGGCGGATCGGCAGTCAAGGCGACGAGCGCTAGGCCACGCGCCGCGATGGGGGCTTGATGCGAAAGTCAACCTCGAGTCCCGCATCGGAAAGCATATTGACCAGCGTGTCGAGCGAGAACCTGCTTATCTTGCCGCGCGTCAAATCAGAGACCCTGGGCTGACTCACCTTTAACCGCTTCGCCGTGTCGGCCTGGGTCAACCCTTCCTTTTCTATGAATTTCCGCAGCGCAGTCATCATCTGCGCCCGGAGCCGCAAATTTCGCGACTCGGCTGGCGAGAAACCAAGGTCGGTGAACACGTCCCCGCTGCCCATAGTGATCGTTGTGTCAATCGTGGTTTTCATGATGTTTTCTTTCATTTAACTTTTCGCGCCTCAATCAACGCAGAGTAGCGTTTCCTGTCCAAGTCGAGATCGGCTTTACGGGTCGCTTGGGTCTTCTTGATGAAGCAGTGGAGCACGTAAACGGCCTCGTCAAACCTGGCAACGTAGAACACCCTATACTCGTTGTCGCCGTGAACGCGGATCTCCATTACGCCCGAGCCGACATCCTGCATCGGCCTAAATTCCTTAGGCACTTCGCGGCGCTGAACTAGCTCCAATTGGTAGCCCGCGTCCGAACGAATGTCAGCCGGGGCCACTTGCAACCGGGCACGGCTGTCCCCCATCCAGGCGATTGGCTTCAGACTCGGCACTTCCTAATTATACAAGCGTGAATATATTTGTCGACTTCAAAAATCGGCGGGCGCATTCCTGCCGCTCAACCAACCGCCGCCACATCCATCCGCGGACCCGCGCCATCAATTCAAAACGAAACGGCCGAAAGCACCAAGCCCTCGACCGTCAAAAGTCACAATGATTCTAAAAAGTTAAATGGTCGGGGCGAGAGGATTCGAACCTCCGACCTCCTGGTCCCGAACCAGGCGCGATACCAGGCTTCGCTACGCCCCGACAGACTCCGTCAACCCTTTTATCATAGCCTTATCGCGCCATCGCCGCAACTTGCGATACGATGTTCAACAGTATGAATCGCCGCACAGTCCTTCAATTCCTGCCCGCCGCCATGGCCGCGCCGCTCGCCGCGGCGCCCAAGATCGACTCCTCCGCCGGCTTCCGGCTCGGTGTCGCCACCTATTCCCTCCGCGGTTTCCCCCGCCCCCAAACCATCGAAATGCTCAAAGCCCTTGACGTCGACACCGTGTCGCTCAAGGAAATGCACGCCAAAATCAAAGGCGATCCCGCCGAATGGACGCAGGCCCGCAAGGACCTTGAAGCCGCCGGCATTCGCGTGGTCTCCTGCGGCAATATCACCATGACCGTCGACGACGACGCCGAAATGGAACAAAATTTCGTCTACGCGCAAGCCCTCGGTGCCACCGGCATCGTCATGGCACCAAATCTAAAAACCCTGCCCCGCATCGAAAAATTCGCCAAAAAATACAAGATCAAGGCGATGATTCACAACCACGGCCCCGAAGACAAGAATTTCCCGACCCCGAAATCCGTCTTCGACGCCGTCAAAAACATGGACCCGCTCATGGGCCTCTGCATCGACATCGGCCACACCGTCCGCACCGGCGCCAGCGTCCTCGAATCCATCGAACTCGCCGGCCCCCGCCTCCACGACTTCCACATCAAAGATCTCAAGGTCCTCACCGACAAAGACTCGCAGTGCGAAGTCGGCGACGGCGCCATCCCCATCCCCGCTATCTTCAAACTCCTGAAAAAGGTCAAGTACACGGGCAACGCCAATCTCGAGTACGAAATCAACTTGAAGAATCCTCTGCCCGGAATGATCAAAAGTTTTGCGTACATGCGCGGTGTGCTCGCGGGTATGCAATCCTAATGGTCTAAATGCGCCCGTTCTGGGCCGATCTCCGCTTCGGCCTGCGGCTGCTGTGGAGGCACCCATCTTTCTCCATCGTCCGCGGCGTGCTGTTAAAGTCGCTTCCCTACCGCCAGCCGGAACAACTGCGCTGGCTCGCGTTTGACCCTGTCGTCCTCGCCCTGGTCTGCGGTCTGCTGCTCATTGTCGCCGCCGCCCGCATCGACCCTCTCCACGCGCTCCGTCAGGACTAAACACCCACCGGCTCAAGCCGCTGGAAAAATGCTATCGATGAGCGCGGACGTTGCGCTGCGGGGAAGGCAAGACTTCCGAACTCGCCGCTGACATAAAGCTTCGCCGCGCCCCGGCCCGTTATGGCTTCCGCTGCACCGTGGCTGAAAGCAGCCCGCCTAAAGGCAGGGGGATTGGACCCGCCGCGTGGCACTAAAGATTCAACGCTTTTTCCAGCGCCTCCAGCGCCCGTTCCGCGTAGTCTAAATGCTGTCGCGTTTGCGCGACATTGTCGCTTTTAAGGGCCGCTTCCGCCCG